>NZ_JBFADP010000006.1:0-189955 GCF_040641415.1 Streptomyces sp. NPDC020875
CACTCCCCCAGCCGGGCCGCGAACACCTCGGACTCCCGGGCGAGCCCGGCGGCCATCCCGGCCCACTGGGCGCCCTGCCCGGGGAAGACCAGGGCCGTCCTGCCGGGGGTGGTGGCGGCCCGGCCGACGGCGGCGGCGCCGGAGGCGATCTCGGTGAGGGCGGCCCGGAGTCCGGCCCGGTCGCGGCCGACGGCCACGGCCCGGTGTTCCAGGGCGGCCCGGCCGTGCGCGAGGGCGCGGGCCACATCGGCGGGGTCGTCCGGCGCGTCGTCGGCGGCCAGGGCGAGCAGCCGGGCCGCCTGGTCCCGAACCGCGGCCTCGGTGGCGCCGGAGACGGGCCAGATCAGGGCGGTGTCGCGGGGAGCGGCGGCCGGTCCGGAGCCGTTCGCGGGGGCATCGGCGTCGGGCGCCGGGGCTCCGGGTACGGCGTGTCCGGCGGCGTCGGCCGCCGTCGGCTGTTCCACGATCACATGGGCGTTGGTGCCGCTCAGTCCGAACGACGACACGGCAGCCCGGCGGGGCCGCCCGTCGGCGGTCTCCCACGGCAGATCGCCGGTGAGGAGTTCGACGGCGCCCGCCGCCCAGTCGACGTGCGGCGACGGCTCGTCGACGTTCAGGGTCCTCGGCAGTACGCCGTGCCGGATCGCCATCACCATCTTGATGACCCCGGCGACCCCGGCGGCGGCCTGGGTGTGGCCGATGTTCGACTTCACGGAGCCCAGCCGCAGCGGCCGGTCCTCCGGCCGGTCCTGACCGTAGGTGGCGAGCAGCGCCCCGGCCTCGATCGGGTCGCCGAGCCGGGTCCCCGTACCGTGCGCCTCGACGGCGTCGACGTCCGCGGTCGTCAGTCCGGCGTCCGCCAGGGCGGCCCGGATGACCCGCTGCTGCGAGGGGCCGCTGGGGGCGGTGAGTCCGCTGGAGGCACCGTCCTGGTTGACGGCGGAGCCGCGCAGTACGCCGAGGACCCGGTGGCCGTTGGCGCGGGCGTCGGAGAGCCGTTCGAGGAGCAGCATTCCGGCGCCCTCGCCCCAGGCGGTGCCGTCGGCGGCGGCGGCGAACGCCTTGACCCGGCCGTCGGCGGCCAGGCCCCGCTGGAGGCTGAACTCCACGAAGGTGTCCGGGGTCGACATCACCGTCACCCCGCCCGCCAGGGCGAGGGAGCACTCCCCCGCGCGCAGGGCCGCCGCCGCCGAGTGCATCGCCACCAGCGACGACGAGCAGGCGGTGTCGACGGTCATCGCCGGGCCCTCCAGGCCCAGGGTGTAGGCGATCCGGCCGGAGAGGATGCTGCCCGCGGTGCCGTTGCCGAGATAGCCGGCCAGCTCCTCGGGGACGTCGCGGACCCAGGAGCCGTAGTCGTGGTACATCACCCCGGCGAAGACCCCGGTGGCGGTGCCCCGGACGGCGCGCGGGTCGATGCCCGCGCGTTCGAACGCCTCCCAGGAGACCTCCAGCAGCAGCCGCTGCTGCGGATCCATCCCCAGGGCCTCGCGCGGGGAGATCCCGAAGAACTCGGGGTCGAAGTCGGCCGCGTCGTGCAGGAAGCCGCCGTCGCGGACGTACGAGGACCCAGCCCGGCCCGGCTCGGGGTGGTAGAGGGCGTCGGTGTCCCAGCCCCGGTCGGCGGGGAAGCCGGAGATGCCGTCGGCACCGGAGGAGACCAGCTCCCACAGCCCTTCGGGGGACGTGACCCCGCCGGGGAAGCGGCAGGCCATGCCGACGATCGCGATCGGCGCGTGCCGCTCCTCCTCGATCTCGCTCAGCCTGCGCCGCGCCTCACGGAGATCGGAGGTCGCCCGCTTGAGGTAGTTGAGAAGCTTTTCTTCGTTCCCCACCGACGTCACCCATCGCTCCGGTCGACCGATTACGGGTTCGCCGTCGACCACGGAACGCGACGCACTTCTTCCCGGTCCGTTCGTCCCGGCGTCCGGGAGCCACCGGTGAACTCCCCGGTGTTTCCCGTGCCTTGAATTCGATAACGGCGGCGGTCCGTTTATCGGATCGCCGAATTGAGGACCGTGACGGGGATGCGTCGGTTGTTTCCGTGAACGGCTCGCCCCGAGCTTTCCCAGCTCGATACCGGCCGCACGCTACCGAGCGGAAATCGGCCGAACCACCCCTAACCTGCGGCGGGGCGGCGGGAGTGGGCCCCGCGGCGGGCCCGGCCCGGCGGCCCTTAGGGGTTGCGGCGGACCCGCTCGGGGTCGGACCGTGGATCACCAGGATTGTGTCCGTGATGTGCGCACGCGAATGAGGCTGCGGAATATGTCATCTGCGATGCCTTCGAGCCGCTGGCTCCGAAGCTTCCATCCCGCCCCCGACGCGCCCACCCGGCTGGTGTGCCTGCCGCACGCCGGCGGGTCGGCGACGTACTACTTCCCGGTGTCGAAGACCCTGTCACCGGGGGTGGAGGTGCTGGCGGCGCAGTACCCAGGCCGCCAGGACCGGCGGTCGGAGCCGTGTCTGGAGTCGATCCCCGAGCTGGCCCGGCAGCTCGCCGGGGAGCTGGCCGGGTGGACCGACAAGCCGCTGACCCTGTTCGGGCACAGCATGGGCGCCAGTGTGGCGTTCGAGACGGCACGGCTGCTGGCGGAGACCGGTGTCCCGGTCCTGGGGGTGATCGCCTCGGGCCGCTGCGCGCCCTCCACCGACCGGGTGGAGACCGTCCATCTCCGCGACGACGAGGGGATCCTGCGGGAGCTGCGGGAACTGGAGGGCACCGATACCGAGTTCCTCGGCGACGACGAACTGGTGCGGATGGTGATGCCCGCGATCCGCGGCGACTACACGGCGGTCGCGCGGTACCGCTGCGCGCCGGGGGTACGGATCCCCTATCCGATCGCGGTCATGGTCGGCGACGCGGACTCCCGGGCCACCGTCGAGGAGGCGCGCGCCTGGGCGGGGCACACCAGCGGCGGCTTCGATCTGCGGGTCTTCCCCGGCGGGCACTTCTACCTCAACGACCGGCCGGCGGAGGTGACCGCGGCCGTCGCGGGCCATATCGCCCGCTGGTCGGCGGTGCCGGACCCGGTGGCCCGCTGACGGCCCGCCGGACGCCGCCGCGCGGACCCGCCGTCGGGCCGCGGCCCGTACGGGGAAACGGGACGGGCCCCTCCCGATCGGGAGGGGCCCGTCCTTTCCTCATCGCCTCCGGGTCCTATCACCGGGTGATCCGCGGTGACGCACCGACCGCCGGGGGTAACGATCGGTGCGACACCGGAAGCGAGCGAACCGGTCCGGGCGGCCGGGGGAAGACCGTCCGGACCGGTGTCCTGGGGGATCAGCGGCTGGTGTGCCGGGCGAAGCGGTTGATGGTGAAGGCGGCGGTGAGGACCAGGATCGGCCCCCACCAGGCGAAGGCGATCCAGACGTCGTTCCCGACCGGAACATCGATCAGCAGGGCGCGGACCGCGTTGACCACGGAGGTGAAGGGCTGGTGGTCGACCACGGCCTTCAGAATCGTGGGCATGTTGTCCGACGGGACCAGGGCGCTGCTGGCGTACGGCAGGAAGACCAGGATCATCGCGTAACCGCTGGCGGCCTCGACGCCGCCGGCGATCACCCCGAGCAGGGTGGCCAGCCAGGAGACGGCGAGCATGAAGACCAGCAGGATCGCGAAGGCGGTGAGCCACTCCCCGGCCGTCGCCTTCGGCCGGAAGTCGACCAGATAGCCGACGCCGATCACCAGCGCGACGGAGAGGATGTTGCGCAGCACGGCGGAGACGACATGGCCGACGAGGATCGCCGCGCCGAACATCGGCATCGTGCGGAACCGTTCGACCAGGCCGTTCTGGAGATCGTTGGCGACCCCGACCGCGGTCGCCGAGGCGCTGAACGCCACGGTGAGCACGATGACACCGGAGATCAGATAGTTCACATAGCTGGGGCCGCCGGTGTTGATCGCGCCGCCGAAGAGATAGCGGAACAGCAGCAGCAGCATGATCGGCAGGGCGATGGCCTGGATGACCTCGTCCATGTTCCGGGTCAGATGCCGCAGGCTGCGGCGGATCATCACCAGGCAGTCGGCGATCACCGGCCCGAGACCGGAGCGGTCCCGGACGGCTGCGATCTGGCTCATGCTGCCCCTCCTCGGGTGCTCGCGGCGACCCCGCCGGTCTTGGTGTCGCTGGTCAGGCTGCGGAAGACGTCGTCGAGGGTGGGCTGATGGAGCGCCATCCGGACGACCTCGGTATTGGTTTCCGCCGCTCGGTTGAGCAGTCGGCGGATGTCCTCGGCTCCGTTGACCGGGACGCTGATGGTGTTCTCGTCCATCCGCTCGCCGTCGAAGAGGGCGTGCGCCATGGAGAGGTCACCGGGGGCGAAGGTCAGCTCGACCCGCTCGGAGCCGATCCGGCCCTTGAGTTCGGCCGCGGTGCCGTCGGCGACGACCCGGCCGCCGTTGATCACCGCGACCCGGTGGGCGAGCTGGTCCGCCTCCTCCAGATACTGGGTGGTCAGCAGGACCGTGGTGCCGTCCGCCATCAGCTGGCGGATGGTGTCCCACATCGCCATCCGGCTGGTGGGGTCGAGGCCGGTGGTCGGCTCGTCGAGGAAGAGCACCGGCGGCTTGTTGATCAGGCTGACCGCCAGGTCGAGCCGGCGCCGCATACCGCCCGAGTAGGTCTTCGCGGGCCGCTTGGCGGCCTTCTCCAGATTGAACTGGGCCAGCAGCTCGGCCGCCCGGCGCCGGGCGCCGCCCGAACCGAGGCCGAACAGCTGGGCCATCATGACGAGGTTCTCCTCGCCGGTGAGCAGGCCGTCCACCGCGGTGGCCTGACCGGTGAGCCCGATGACCCGGCGGACCGCCTTCGGGTCGCGGAGCACGTCGTGCCCCTCGACAAGGGCCGAGCCGCCGTCCGCTTTGAGGAGTGTGGTGATGATCCGCACCGTCGTGGTCTTCCCGGCGCCGTTGGGCCCCAGCAGGGCCAGCATCGTGCCGCGCTCCACTTGCAGATCGACCGACTCCAGAACCGCCACGTCGCCGAACGACTTACGCAGTCCTTTCACTTCGATCGCGTAGCTACCGGTCATCCAGACACATCTCCCACGAGAACCTCATACCCGAAACCGTATACGCCCTAAACTCAGGTATAAGTGATACAGGGTTTCCTGAACACTGTCAAGCCGATCACGGAGAGCGATGACTGTTAGCCGAAGAAACAAAGAAAGCCAGGTCAAGACCCTGGAAGTGTTGTGGGGCAGTGAACCCGGCCGCTCGGCCCGTGGGCCGAAGCGGGGCCTTTCGGTGGAGAAGATCGCCTCGACGGCCATCGAGATCGCCGACGAGAAGGGCCTCGACGGGCTCTCCATGCAGCATGTCGCGGGCCGGCTGGGTTATACGGCGATGTCGCTCTACCGCTATGTCCCGGGCAAGGAGCAGCTGGTCGACATCGTGTACGACCGGGCTCTGGGCCCACCGCCGGGCCGGGGCGATTCCGCCGACGGCGCCGCCGGAACCACCGGGGAACCGGCGGGGGACGGGCGGGACTGGCGCGGGGGTGTCTACCGGTGGGTGCGGGCGATGCTGGGGGTGTACTCCAGCCATCCGTGGCTGCTGGACATCACCACCAGCGCCCCGCCGCTCGGCCCCAACCAGCTTGCCTGGTTCGACGCGCTGCTCCAGGAGGTGTCGGACATCGGCCTCGGCGACGACGAGATGGTGCATCTCGTACTCTTCGTCACCGGCGCCGTCCGCGACCTGGCCCGGACGTCGAGCGAGCTGGCGGCGTCGCCGGACCGGACCGGGGTGTCCGTGGAACAGATGGCCGAGGGGTACTCCCACGCCCTGAAGGACCTCGCGGACGGCACCCGCTTCCCCGCCCTGTCCCGGGTGGTGTCCGCGGGGGTGTTCGAGCCGTCGGAGGAGCCGTACAACGACATCGTCCCCAGCCTGGAGTTCGGTCTCCAGCGGCTGCTGGACGGAGTCGAGAGCCATGTCCGCACCCGCAGGACCGGGACCACGGCGGTCTGATCGGCCGACGAACGGCCGGGCCGACGAGATGACGAAACGTCTCGGCGGCCCGGCCTTCGCCGTATCCGGCCCGGTCGGAACCGGCCCGGTCCGGCCCGGCGCGGTCCACGGTTGTCGCGTACGGCAGCCCCGCCCCGGCTCGCCGGGTCGCCCGGGGCCGTCGTGTCGCCCGGCCCGGCGCCCCGTAGGGCAGACGACCCCCGGACCTCGGTTCGGGAACCCCTGTCCCGGTCCCGCGCACCCCCTGAACCCGCCGGTTCCGGGCCCGTAAAGGCAACACGGGGTGCCCCCACCGGACCCGGTGGAGACACCCCGCCGCGTACCGCCGGATCAGGAGGGGTCGGTACCCCCGCCCAGCGCCAGGCTGATCAGGGCCTCGCTGTCCATGGCGTCGATCGCGCCGCCCTCGGGCTCGCCGTCGCCGTCTCCCGGGGTGGCCGGGGCCGCTCGGCCGGAAGCGGCCAGGGCGAGCAGTCCGTCCAGGAGGCCGGTCTCGCGCAGCCGGGACACCTGGACGGTCGCCAGCGCGTCCCGGATCCGGGACAGTACGGCCTCGTCCTCGTCGGCGCCCGCCGCCGCTGTCGCCTGAGCCGGGTCCGCCGGGGTTTCGGCGGGGGCGAGTTCGGTGGCGAGATGGGCCGCGAGGGACCGGGGGTCGGGATAGTCGAAGATCATGCCCGCCGGGAGCCTGAGCCCGGTGACGAGGGTGAGCTTGTTCCGCAGCCCGACGGCCGTGAGCGAGTCGAAGCCGGTCTCGTTGAACGGCCGGTCGGGGTCGATCTCCCCCGCGTCGGCGAGGCCCAGGATCCCGGCCGCGTGGGTCCGTACGAGATCGAGCAGGGCGGGCTTGCGCTGGTGCGGCGCCATGGCCGCCAGCCGCTCCCGCAGCCCGCTCCCCCCGCCGCCGCCCGCCGGGGCGTCGTCGGCGGTGCGCCGGGCGCCGCCGCCGACGAGTCCGGCGAAGAGCCCGGGGACCTCCTGGGGCGGGAGTTGGGCCAGGGCCCCGGTGTCCAGTTTGATCGGGACCAGCAGGGCCCGGTCGTGGGTTCCGGCGGCGTCGAGCAGCGCCAGCCCCTCCGCCGCCGTCAGGGCGCCGATCCCGGTCTTGGCGATCCGGGTGGCGTCGGCCGCCCCCATGCCGTCGGCCATCCCGTCGCCGCCGGTCCGCCACAGGCCCCAGGCCAGGGACGTCGCGGAGCGGCCGGAGGCCCGGCGCCGCTCGGCGAGGGCGTCGAGGAAGGCGTTGGCCGCCGCGTAACTGCCCTGCCCGGGGGCGCCGAGCAGTCCGGCGGCCGAGGAGAACAGGACGAAGTGGGTCAGTTCCAGTCCGGCGGTGAGGGCATCGAGATGGAGGGCAGCGTCCACCTTGGGCCGCAGTACGGCCGCGAGCCGGTCCGGGGTCAGGGCGGTGACGACGCCGTCGTCGAGGACGCCCGCCGCGTGCACCACGGCCCGCAGCGGCCGGTCCGCCGGTACGGCCGCGAGTACGGCGGCCAGCGCGTCCCGGTCGGCGACGTCGCAGGCGGCCCAGGCCACTTCGGCGCCCGCCGAGGTCAGCCGGTCGGTCAGCTCGGCCGCGCCGGGGGTGTCCCCGCCGCGCCGGCCGACGAGCAGCAGCCGCCGTACGCCGTGGCGGGTGACGAGGTGCCGGGCGACCTCGCCGCCGATGGCGCCGCCCGCGCCGGTGAGCAGGACGGTGCCGTCGGGGTCCCAGCCGGGGGCGGTCGCCGTGGGCGCGGTCCTGGCCAGCCGGGGCAGCCGCAGGCTGTCGCCGCGCAGGGCGACCTCGGCCTCGCCGCAGCCCGCGGCGGCGGCGAGCCGGGCGGCGCCGGGCGGCGGTCCGTCCGGGGCGAGGTCCACCAGGACGATCCGGTCGGGGTGTTCGGCCTGCGCGGAGCGGACCAGTCCGCGGACCGCCGCGCCCACCGGGTCGATACCGGTTCCGGTGGGGCCGTCGGCGACGGCGCCCCGGGTGACGACGACCAGCCGCCGGTCGGCGTACCGCTCCTCGGTCAGCCACTCCCGCAGCACGCCGAGGACCCGGGTGGTCTCCGTGTGTACGGCCCCGGCGGTCGGCGCCCCGGAGGGGGAGCCCTCCGGGGCGTGTCCCGCGGGGTCGGTTCCGCACGGCAGGACGAGCGTGCCGGAGCCGTCGAGTCCGGTCGTCACGGGCGCGCCGACGGCGGCGGCGAGCCCCCAGCGGTCGGGCCCGAGGACGGTCCAGTCAGCGGGCGCGGTGGCCGCCGGGAGCGGCCTGCGCTGCCATTCGACGCCGAAGAGGGTGTCGGTGGGCGCCGTGGCGGGCGCGGCGGGCGCGCTCGTCCCGGCGGCGGGCCGCAGCCGCAGGGCGCCGACGGTGAGGACGGGCCGTCCGCCGCCGTCGGCGATGTCGAGGGCGGCGGTCCCGGTTCCGGCGGGCCTGACCCGGACCCGTACGGCCGTGGTGCCCACGGCGTGGAGTTCGACGTTCTCCCAGGTGAAGGGGAGGACGGGGGCGTCGGATCCGGCGGCGCTGAAGCCGATGGCGTGCAGTACGGCGTCGAGGAGGGCCGGGTGGACGCCGAAGCGTTCGGCGCCGGAGCGGGCCGCGGGCGGCAGTTCGACCTCGGCGTACGCCTCGTCGCCCGCCCGCCAGACGGCCTTCAGGCCCTGGAACGCGGGCCCGTAGGCGACGCCCTGTCCGGCGAGGTCGGTGTAGAGCCCGTCGACGGGTACGGGTTCGGCGCCCGGCGGCGGCCAGGCCGTGAGGTCGGTCGGCGGTACGGGCGCGGCGGGGGCGAGGACGCCGGTGGCGTGCCGGGTCCACGGCGTCCCTTCGGGGGCGCCTTCGGTCCGGCCGTGGACGGTGAAGGTCCGGGTGCCGTCGTCGCCGGGGGCGCCGACCGCGAACTGGAGCCGTACGCCCGCCCGTTCCGGCAGGGCCAGCGGCGCTTCGATGACGAGTTCGGCCAGGTGGGGGCAGCCGACGGCGTCCCCGGCCCGGATCGCGGACTCGACCAGCGCCGCGCCGGGGTAGAGCGTGGCCCGGTTGACGACGTGGTCGGCCAGCCAGGGGTGGGTGCCGAGGGACACCCGGCCGCTGAACAGCAGGCCGCGGGCGTCGGCGAGTTCGGTTCCGGAGCCGAGCAGCGGATGCTCATCGGGTCCGGCGCCGCCCGCGGTGGACGCCAGCCAGTAGCGCTGTCGCTGGAAGGGGTAGGTGGGCAGGTCGGTGTGGGGCAGGTCGCCGAAGTGGGCCCGCCAGTCGACGGCGGCGCCGCCGGTGTGCAGGGCGCCGAGCGCGGCGAGGAAGGCGTCCCGTTCGGGGGTCTTCCCGGCCAGGGTCGGGGTGGTGACGGCGTCGGGGGTCCGTTCGGCGGTGATCTCCCGGACGAGGGCGGTGAGGGTGTTGCCGGGGCCGAGTTCCACGAAGCGGGTGACGCCCAGGTCCTCCAGGGCGCGGACCGCGTCGAGGAAGCGGACGGGTTCCCGGACCTGGCGGGCCCAGTAGCCGGGGGTGCGGAGTTCGTCCCCGGCGGGGGCGCCGGTGAGGGTGGAGATCAGCGGCAGGCCGGGTTCGGCGAGGGTGATCCGCGACGCGGCCTCGGTGAGGTCGCCCAGCATGGGGTCCATTCGGGCGGAGTGGAAGGCGTGGGAGACCGTCAGCCACCGGGTGCGGTCGAAGCGGTCGGCGAGTCCGGTCAGGGTGTCGCGGTCGCCGGAGACGACGACGGAGCTCTCCGCGTTGACGGCGGCGATCGCGGCGCCGTCGGGGAGCGCGTCGCGTACAACGTCCTCGGTGGCGGCGATCGCGAGCATCGCCCCGCCTTCGGGCAGGGCCTGCATCAGGGTGCCGCGGGCGGCGACCAGCGCGCAGGCGTCGTCGAGGGTGAGTACTCCGGCGGCGTGGGCGGCGGCGAGTTCGCCGATGGAGTGTCCGGCGACGGCGTCGGGCCGGACGCCCCGGGACTCCAGCAGCCGCAGCAGCGCCACCCCGACGGCGAACAGGGCGCTCTGGGTGAAGACGGTCCGGTCGAGCAGGGCCGCGTCGTCGGACTCCGGCTCGGCCCACATGACGTCCTTCAGGGGCCGGGGCAGCCGGGGGTCGAGCCCGGCGCACACCGCGTCCAGGGCGGCGGCGAACTCCGGGTATTCGTCGTACAGTTCGCGGCCCATTCCGGTCCGCTGGGAGCCCTGTCCGGAGAAGAGGAAGGCGGTACGGCCCTGGGCGCGGGCCTCGCCCCGGACGACGCCCGGCGCGTCCTCGCCGTCGGCGACGGCCATCAGTCCGCGCAGGAGCTGGGGCGCCCGGGCGCCGATCACGACCGCGCGGTGCTCCAGGGCGGCCCGGGAGACGGCGAGGGAGCGGCCGGTGGCGGCCAGGTCGCGGTCGGGGTCGTCGTTGAGGTAGGAGAGCATCCGCTCGGCGTGCGCGGCGAGGGCGGCCCGGGTCCGGCCGGAGAGCAGCCACGGTACGGGGCCGGTCGCGGCACCGTCCGTACCGGCGTCGTCCGGTTCGGTCCGGGCGTCTTCGGCGGGCGGTTCCTCGACGATGACATGGGCGTTGGTGCCGCTGACGCCGAACGACGAGACGCCCGCCCGGCGCGGGCGTTCCCCGCGCGGCCAGGGCGCGGCCTCGGTCAGCAGCCGGACTCCGCCGTCGGTCCAGTCGACGGCGTCGGACGGGTCGGAGACGTGCAGGGTCCTGGGGAGTTCGCCGTGGCGCAGGGCGAGGATCATCTTGATCAGCCCGGCGACTCCGGCGGCGGCCTGGGTGTGGCCCAGGTTGGACTTGACCGAGCCCAGCAGCAGCGGCCGGTCGTCGGGGCGGCCCCGGCCGTAAGCGGCCATCAGGGCCTGGGTCTCGATGGGGTCGCCGAGCCGGGTGCCGGTGCCGTGGCCCTCGACGGCGTCCACGTCGCCGGGTGCCAGTCCGGCGTCGGCCAGCGCCTGCCGGATGACCCGCTGCTGGGAGGGGCCGTTGGGGGCGGTGAGTCCGTTGGAGACGCCGTCCTGGTTGACGGCGCTGCCGCGGATCAGGGCGAGGACGGGGTGGCCGTTGCGGCGGGCGTCGGAGAGTCGTTCGAGTACGACGAGTCCGGCGCCCTCGGACCAGGTGGTGCCGTCGGCGTCGGCGGAGTACGCCTTGACCCGGCCGTCGGGGGCGAGGCCGCCCTGGCGGCTGAACTCGACGAAGGTCTCCGGTGTCGCCATCACGGTCACTCCGCCCGCGAGGGCGAGGCCGCAGTCGCCGTCGCGCAGGGCGCGGGCGGCCAGGTGCAGGGCGACCAGGGACGAGGAGCAGGCGGTGTCGACGCTGACGGCGGGCCCGGACAGGCCGAGGCTGTAGGCGACCCGGCCGGTGACGATGGAGCCGGAGCTGGCCGCGCCGATGTAGTCGTGGTACTGGACGCCCGCGTAGACGCCGGTATCGCTGCCGCGCAGGGACCGGGGGTCGATCCCGGCCCGCTCCAGGGCCTCCCAGGCGGCTTCGAGGAGCAGCCGCTGCTGGGGGTCGATGAGGGCGGCGTCGTTGGGTGCGACGCCGAAGAGTACGGGGTCGAAGTCGCCCGCGTCGTAGAGGAAGCCGCCCCGGCGGACGTAGCTGGTGTCGGGGCGTCGGCGATCGGGGTCGTGGAGGCCCTCGACGTCCCAGCCCCGGTCGGCGGGGAAGTCGCCGACGGCGTCGCCGCCTTCGGCGAGCAGCCGCCACAGTTCCTCGGGCGAGGAAGCGCCGCCGGGGAGGCGGCAGGCGATGCCGACGACGGCGATCGGGTCGTCGTGCCGGGCGGTGCCGTTGGTCGCGGCGGCCGGGGCCCCGGCGGCGGGGTCGGCGCCGGTCAGCCGTTCCATCAGCTCGTCCACCAGGACGGCGGGGGTGGGGTGGTCGAAGAGGAGGGTGGCGGGGAGCCGGAGTCCGGTGGCCTCGCCGAGGGTGTTGCGGAGTTCGATGGCGGTGAGCGAGTCGAAGCCGAGGCGCTGGAACTCCAGCTCGGGGTCGATCGCGGCGGCCGACTCGTGGGCGAGGACGGCCGCGATCCTCCGGCGGACCAGGTCGAGGACGGCGGGCCGCCGGTCGGCGGCGGGCAGTGCGGCCAGGGTGTCGGCGTACGAGCCACCGGCGGTGCCGGGTGCCCCCGCGGTCGCGGCCCGGCGGACGGTGGTGCCGGTGAGTCCGCGCAGTACGGCCGGGACGTCGCCGCCCCCGGCGCGCAGGGCGGCCGGGACGATCCGGGCGGCGACCACGGTCGGCGCGGCCCGGTCCAGCGCCGCGTCGAACAGGGCGAACCCTTCGGCGTCGGTCAGCGGGGTGAGCCCGCCGCGCGCGTGCCGGGTCAGGTCGGCGGCGTCGAGCGCGCCGCCCATACCGCCCGCCTCGCCCCACAGGCCCCAGGCGACGGAGACGGTGGGCCGTCCCTCGGCGGCGCGCCGTTCGGCGAAGGCGTCGAGGAAGGCGTTGGCGGCGGCGTAGTTGGCCTGGCCGGGCCCGCCGATCACCCCGGAGACCGAGGAGAACAGGACGAACGGCACCGGGCCGTGGGCGCGGACGGCCTCGTCGAGCCGGAGGGTGCCGAGCACCTTGGGCCGCAGCACGGCCGTGAGCTGATCGTGCGTCAGGGATGTGACGACGGCGTCGGCGACGATCCCGGCGGCGTGTACGACGCCGCTGAGCGGCGCTTCGCCGGGTATCCGGCCGATGGCGTCCGCGAGCTGTGCCGGGTCGGCGAGATCGGCGGCGGCCCAGACCGCCCGGGCGCCGAGTGCGTCGAGTTCGGCGGTCAGCTCGGCGGCCCCGGGGCTCTCGGCGCCCCGGCGGCCGAGCAGCAGCAGGCTCGTCACGCCGTGTTCGGCCACGAGATGCCGGGCGACCCGCCGTCCCAGCGCGCCGCCCGCCCCGGTGACCAGGACGGTCCCGGTGCCGAAGGACGGGCCGGTCCCGTCGGCGGGCGCGGCCCGCCGGAGCCGGGGTACGTGGACGACCCCGTCCCGTACGGCGATCTGCGGCTCCCCGGCGGCGACGGCGGCGGCGATCGCCTCGGCCGTCACCCCGTCGGGGTCGTCGCCGTCCACGAGCAGCAGCCGCCCTGGGTGCTCGGCCTGCGCGGCCCGTACGAGCCCCTGGACGGCGGCCCCGGCGAGGTCACCGGGCCCGCCGTCACCGATGGCGACGGCTCCCCGGGTGACGAAGGCGAGCAGATCGTCCCCGTTGTCGAGGACGTGCTGAAGGGCGTCCAAGGCGGCCCGGGTCGCGGCTTCGACGGCTTCGGCGTCGGACCCGGGGGCGGTACGGACGAGGAGGACCCGGGTGGCGTCGGCCCGCTCCCCTCCGTCGGCGGTCACCGGGCCGTCCGCGCGGACGCCGGGCCCGGGATCGGTGCCGCCGGTACGGCCGTCGGATGCGGCCGGGGCCGTGGACCCGGCACCGGCACGGTCCCGGGAGGCTTCGGCCGACGGGGAATTACCGGTGCCGTCGCCCCCGGCTCGGGGGGTGCCGGGGGTCCCGGCCGGTGTCGTGGCGCGGCGGCCGGGGACCGTTCCGGTCCGGTCCTCGTCACCGGCGCGACCGGCACCGGGCCCGTCGGCTGCGGCCGGGGCGGCGGCCCCGGGGGTCGCCGGGGCGAACTCCACCAGCGTCACCGGCGGAAGGCCCGTCGCCGGGGAACCCGGAGAACCCGGGGAAGCCTGGGCCGACAGGGGCTGCCAGGCGACCCGGTACAGCGGACGGGCGGCTACGGCTCCCGGCCCGGCGGCCCGGTCCAGGGGCCGGAACGCGTTGGTCCCGACCGTGGCGACGGGCGCGCCGGTCGCGTCGGCGAAGGCGACGGTGAAGGTACGGGGCCCGGTGGGCCGGAACCGTACCCGCAGGGCGGCGGCGCCCCGGGCGTGGAGTTCGACGCCCGCCCAGGAGAACGGGACCAGGCCCGCTCCCCCGGCCTCGGCGTCCCCGCCGCCCGCCGCGCGCAGGGCGTGGGTCGCCGCGTCGAGCGCGGCGGGGTGGAGGGCGAACCGTTCGGCGTCGGCCGCCGCTTCGGCGGGCAGCCGTACCTCGCCGTAGACGTCGTCGTTTTCGCCGTCGCGCCACGCGGCGGTCAGGGAGCGGAACAGGGGGCCGTACGTCAGCCCGGTGTCGGCGAAGTCGTCGTAGAGCCCGTCGACGTCGGCGGGCCGGGCGCCGGGCGGCGGCCAGGCGGTCAGGGCCGTACCGGGGTGCCCGTCGGAGGGGGCGAGGATCCCGGAGGCGTGCGGGGTCCACGGCTCGTCGGCGGCGGCGTCCTCGGTCCTGGAGTGCACGGTCACCGTACGGCGGGCGTGTTCGTCGGCGGCGCCGACGGCGATCTGGAGCCGTACGCCGCCGGTGGCGGGCAGCGCCAGGGGCCCGGCGAGGACGAGTTCCTCGATCCGGCCGCAGCCGAGGACGTCACCGGCCTGGAGTGCCAGCTCGACGAAGGCGGTGCCGGGCAGCAGGACCGTACCGCCGACGGTGTGTTCGGCGAGCCACGGCTGTGCGGCGGTCGACAGGCGTCCGGTCAGCAGGGCGCCGTCGGTGTCGGCGAGGGTGATGGCCGCGCCGAGGAGGGGGTGGCGGGGGGTGCTGAGTCCGGCGGCGGCGACCTGGTCGCGGGCGCCGCGCCCGTCGAGCCAGTAGCGGCGGTGCTGGAACGGATAGACGGGGAGAGGCACCTTGCGGGCGCCCCGGCCGCCGAGCACGGCGCCGAAGTCGACGTCGACGCCGTCCGCGTAGAGCCGGGCGACGGCCGTCAGCAGGGTCTCGGCCTGCGGCCGGTCGGCCCGCTGGGCGGGCACGACGAGAGCGGCTGCGGCATCGTCCCCGAGGCTCGCGGGGATCTGCGACGCGAGAACGGCGGACGGCCCGATCTCCACCCAGCGGCGGACCCCGGCGGCCCGGAGGGCGGCGACGCCGTCGTGGAAGCGGACGGCCTCGCGGACGTGCCGGACCCAGTACTCGGGGTCGCACAGTTCGTCGGCCCCGGCGATCCGGCCGGTGGTGTCGGAGACGACGGGCAGCTTCGGCGGGGCGTAGGTCAGGGAGCGGGCGACGGCCGCGAACCCGTCGAGCATGTCGTCCATCAGCGGTGAGTGGAAGGCGTGCGAGACCCGGAGCGGGCGGACCTTGCGGCCCTGCTCGCGCAGGCGCCCGGTGACTGCCTCGACCCCGGCCTCCGGTCCGGAGACCACCAGGGACCGGGGGCCGTTGTGGACGGCGACGACGACGCCGTCCGTCAGCAGCGGCAGTACCTCGTCCTCGGTGGCCTCGACGGCGGCCATCGCGCCGCCGGACGGCAGGGCCTGCATCAGCCGCCCCCGGGCGGCGACCAGGGCGCAGGCGTCTTCGAGCCCGAACACCCCCGCGACGTGCGCGGCGGCGATCCCGCCCACGGAGTGGCCGATCAGCAGATCGGGGACGACGCCCCAGGACACCAGCAGCCGGTGGAGGGCGACTTCGTGGGCGAAGAGGGCGGGCTGGGTGACGGCGGTCCGGTCGAGCGCCCCGTCGGGCCCGTCGAACAGCAGGGGCTTCAGCGGCTCGGGGAGCAGCGGGTCGAGTACGGCGCACACGGCGTCGAGTTCGCGGGCGAAGCCGGGGAACGCGGCGTACAGCTCACGGCCCATGGCGGCGCGCTGGGCGCCCTGCCCGGAGAAGAGGAAGGCGACGGGCCCCGACTGGGCGGTCCCGGTGGTCGCCGCCGGGGACTCGGCACCGTCGGCGACGGCCGTGAGCCCGGCCCGTACGCCCGCCGGGTCGGCGGCGAGGACCACGGCCCGGTGCCGCAGCGGGGACCGGGTGGTGGCGAGGGAGTACCCGAGATCGAGCGGCCCGGTGCCCTCCCCGTCGAGCAGCCCGGCGATCCGGCGGCCCTGGGCGCGCAGGGCGGCGGGCTCGGCGCCCGACACGACGACGGGCACGGGGACGCCGGGGAGCCACGGCGCGCTGACGGCGCCGTCGGCGGGGACGCGCCCGCCGTCCGCACCGGCGGTCGTCGCGGCCGAACGGCCCGTGGAAGGGGCGGACGTGCCGTCAACGGGCACCGGCCCGCCGCCCGACGGCCCTGCGGCGCTCGTGGCGGCACCGGGAGCCGCGCCCGCACCGTCGGCGGGGGCGGACACGCCCTCCGCACCGCCCGGCCCGGCGCCTCCGGGCACCGGCCCGCCGTCCGGCCGCCCGGAGACCCGGGCCGTCGCGTCCGCGCCCGTACGAGCCGAAGCGGTATCGGCGGAGCCGACGGCGGTACGGCCACCGGAGGCACCGGCCCCGGCGAGGCCCGCCGACGCACCGGTCCCGGCGAGTTCGTCGCTCCCGGCGGAACCGGCGGCCACGGCGGTACGGCCACCGGAGGCACCGGCCCCGGCGAGGCCCGCGCCATCGGAACCGCCCGTGGAGCCGGTGGACTTCCCGTGGACGGACACCGACCCGTCACCGGACCGCCCGGGTTCGTCCGCGTCGGCCCCTGCGGAGACCCGGTTCGTCGCGTCCGCGCCCGTACGCCCGCCGGACGCACCGGCCCCGGAAGTGGCGGCCGTCTCCGGGCCCTCGGCCGCGCCGGAGGCGTCCGGCGCCTCCTCCAGGATGATGTGCGCGTTGGTGCCGCTGACGCCGAACGACGAGACGCCCGCGCGGCGCGGGCGGTCGTCGGCGGCGGGCCAGGGGCGGGCGGTCTCCAGGAGGCGGACCGCGCCCCGGGTCCAGTCGACGGCCGTCGTGGGGCGGCTGATGTGCAGGGTCCTGGGGAGCAGCCCGTGCCGCAGGGCCAGGACCGTTTTGATGACGCCGCTGATCCCGGCCGCCGCCTGGGCGTGGCCCAGGTTGGACTTCACCGAGCCGAGCCAGAGCGGCCGGTCCTCGGCGCGGTCGGCGCCGTAGACGGCGAGCAGCGCCTGGGCCTCGATGGGGTCGCCGAGGGTCGTACCGGTGCCGTGGGCCTCGACGGCGTCGACGTCGTTCGGGGAGAGCCGCGCGGCGGTGAGGGCCTGCCGGATGACGCGCTGCTGGGAGAGTCCGTTGGGCGCGGTGAGCCCGTTGGACGCGCCGTCGGAGTTGACGGCGCTGCCGCGTACGACGGCCAGGATCTCGTGTCCGTTGCGGCGGGCGTCGGAGAGGCGTTCCAGCAGGACCAGGCCCGCGCCCTCGGACCAGCCGGTGCCGTCGGCGTCGTCGGAGAACGCCTTGCAGCGGCCGTCGGGGGCGAGGCCGCCCTGGCGGCTGAACGCCTGGAACGGCGACGGTGTCGACATCACCATCACCCCGCCCGCGAGGGCGAGTCCGCACTCCCGCTGCCGCAGCGCCTGGACGGCCAGGTGCAGGGCGACCAGCGACGACGAGCAGGCCGTGTCGACGGTGAGCGCCGGGCCCTGGAGTCCGAGGCTGTAGGCGATCCGGCCGGAGATCACGGAGCCCGCGGTACCGGTACTGAGGTAGTCGTCGGCGACCTCGGCCATCCGGTCGGGCGCGACGCCGTCGTAGTAGTCCTGGCTGCCGCTGCCGACGAAGACGCCGACGCGGGAGCCGTGCAGGGTGTGCGGGGCGATGCCCGCGCGTTCGACGGTCTCCCAGGCGAGTTCGAGGGCGAGCCGCTGCTGGGGGTCGAGGGCGAGGGCCTCGCGGGGCGAGATGCCGAAGAAGGCGGCGTCGAAGTCGCCCGCGCCGGAGAGGAATCCGCCGCGCGCGTACGCGTCCCCGGCCTCCGGTCCCGAACCGGAGCCGCCGTCCGTGGAGCCGTCCGCCCCGCCGCCCGTGCTGAAGATCGTCTCGGGGTCCCAGCCCCGGTCGGCGGGGAGGGGGCCGATGGCGTCCCGCTCCTCGGTGACCAGCCGCCACAGGTCGTCGGGGGATCCGACCCCGCCGGGGAAGCGGCAGCCCATCGCCACCACGGCGATCGGTTCCTGGTCCGCGTTCTCCAGCTCCCGCAGCCGCTCCCGCGTCTGGTGGAGGTTGACGGTGACCCGCTTGAGATAGTCGACGAGCTTGTCTTCGTTAGCCATCTGCCCTCATGTCCGTTCCGGCGGTGCGGTCAGCTCGCCCCGAGTTCGTTGTCGATCAGGTCGAAGAGGTCGTCGGCGGTGGCCGTGCCGATCCGGTCGGCGACCCCGGCCCCGGCCGGTCCGCCGCCCGCCTCCGGTTCGGCGCCCAGGGCCGCCGTGACCCGGTTGGCGAGCGCCGCCAGCCGGGCCCCGAGCCGGGCGCCCTCGATCTCCTCCCGGGAGAGCGCGTCGATCCGCGCCTCCAGCCGGTCGAGTACGGCGCTCACGGGTACGTCGCCGTCCGCGCCGCCGCCCGATGGGCCGCCGGGCGTCCCGTTCTCGTAGAGCAGGCTCCACAGATGCGCGCCGAGCGCCGCCGGGGTGGCGTGGTCGAAGACGACGGTCGCCGGGAGCGGTACGCCGCAGGCGGTGGCGAGCCGGTTGCGCAGGTCGACGGCGGAGACCGAGTCGAAGCCGGTCTCCTTGAACGCGCGGCCCGGTTCGACGGCCGCCGCGCTCTCGTGGCCGAGGACGACGGCGACATGACCGGTGACGAGGTCGAGCAGGCGCCGCCGCTGTTCGGGTTCGGGCCTGGCGGCGAGTTCGGCGACCAGGGCGGGGGTGCCGTCGGCGGTGGTCTCCGTACCGGGGACGGTGGCGGTGTCGTCGGCGCGGTCGGCGCGGTGGGCGTCGGGCAGATCGCGCAGCAGGGGCCGGTCCCGGCCGAGGGTGTAGACGGGGGTGAAGCGGTCCCAGTCGATGTCGGCGACGACGAGATGGCTCTCGCCGTGGTCGAGTGCCGTGCCGAGGGCGTCGACGGCCAGGCCGGGGTCCATCTCGGGCAGGCCCATCCGGCTGAGGTGGGCGCCGCTGTCGGCGCCCGCCATTCCGGCGCCCCAGGAGCCCCAGGCGACGGAGGTGGCGGGCAGGCCGCGGGCGCGGCGGCGCTGGGCGAAGGCGTCGAGCCAGGCGTTGGCGGCGGCGTAGGCGGGCCGTCCGGACGTGCCCCAGACGGCGGCGCCGGAGGCGAACAGGACGAACGCCTCCAGGGGGTGTCCTTCGAGCGCCGTTTCGAGGAGGGCGGCGCCGCGCGCCTTGCCACGCAGGGCGGCGGCGAAGGGTTCGGGGCCGGTCTCGGCGAGCGGGGGTTCGTCGGGCAGGACGCCCGCCGCGTGGTAGACGGCGGTCAGCGGGGGTCGGTCGGTGGCGGTACGGAGTCCGGTGACGAGCCGGCCGACGGCTTCGGGGTCGGCGAGGTCGCAGGCGGTGACGGTCACCCGGGCCCCGGCGGCGGTGAGTTCGGCGGCGAGTTCGGCGGCACCGGGCGCTTCGGCGCCCCGGCGGCTGGCGAGGACGAGGTGTTCGGCGCCGGTGTCGGCGAGCCATCGGGCGATCCGGGCGCCGACGGCTCCGGTGCCGCCGGTGACGAGGACGGTGCCGTGGGGGCGCCGGGGCCGCTCGGGTTCGGTGCCGCCGAGGGGCGCGCGGACCATCCGGCGGGCGAAGGCGCCGCCGTGCCGGAGGGCGACGGCGTTCTCGCCCCGGCCGGTGGTGCCGCCGATGACGCCGTACAGCCCGTCATCGGACCCGGCCCCGAGCCCGGTGGCGCTGTCGGGGGCGAGGTCGACCAGTCCGCCCCAGGAGGCGGCGGGGAGGTCGAGCCCGAGGACGGTGCCGAGGCCCCACAGGGTGGCGGCGGCCGGGTCGGCGTCCTCGTACGGGTCGACGGCGACGGCACCGGAGGTGACGCACCACAGCGGGGCGTCGACGGCGGCGTCGGCCAGGGCCTGGACGAGGGTGAGGGTGCGTTCGGTGGCGCGCGGCAGGCCGGGGGTGTCCTCGCCGCCCGGGTCGAGGGCGAGCAGGGAGAGCACTCCGGCGGGCGGGGTGTCCCCGGCGGCGGCCCGCAGCCGGTCGGCGAGCGTCGCCCGGTCGGGCGGACCGCCGTCGGTGCCCGCCGTGTCGAGGGTGACGACGGTGGCGCCCCGGCCCGCGAGCCCGTTGGCGAGGGCGGCGGCCCGTACGGCGGCCGGATCGGCGGTGTCCGAATCCGGCGGTACGGCCGCCGGGGGCGGCGGGATCACGAGCCAGGTGCCGGTGAGGGCCGGGGGCCGCCCGGTGGTGAGGGGCGCCCAGTCGATCCGGTACCGCCAGGAGTCCAGGACGGCCCGGCGTTCGGCGCCCCGCCGCCAGGCGGCGAGGGCGGGGACGACCGCGGTGAGCCGGTCGGCGGGCAGTCCGAGGGTCCGGGCCACGGCGTCCGTGTCGCCCGCGGCGACGTCCTGCCAGAGGGCGGAGTCGTCGGCGGCGGGCGCCGGTTCGGCCCCGGCGGGCCCGGCGGCCGGGGTCGAGGCGTTCTCGCCGATCTCCCAGTAGCGGGTCCGCTCGAACGGGTAGGTGGGGAGGTCGACGGTGCGCGCGCCGGGGAAGAAGGGGGTCCAGTCGGGGGCGGCGGCCCCGGCCGTGTACAGCTCGGCCAGGGAGTGCGCGAACCGCCGCGTACCGCCTTCGTCCCGGCGGAGGGTGCCGCCGACGACGGCTTCGGTGCCGAGCGCGCCCGCGGTCTCCTGGACGCTCATGGTGAGGACCGGATGCGGGCTGGCCTCGACGAAGGTGGTGTGGCCCTTCTCGGCCAGCGCCGCGACGACGGGCGCGAAACGGACCCGGCCGCGGAGGTTGCGGAACCAGTACCCGGCGTCGAGTTCGGTGCCGTCGACCCAGTCGCCGGTGACCGTGGACATCATGGGGATGGTGCCCGCGACGGGCGCGACGGGCGCCAGGTCGTGGTGGAGCCGGTCGCGCAGGGCCTCGACATGGGCGGAGTGGGACGCGTAGTCGACGGGGACCCGCTTGACCCGTACGCCGTCGGCGGCGAACCGGGCCGCGAGCGCGTCCAGCGCCTCGCCGTCCCCGGCGAGTACGGCGGATCCGGCGCCGTTGTCGGCGGCGACGGAGACCCGGTCGCGGTACGGCTCCAGATACTCGTCGGCGCGTTCGGCGGCCAGCCCGACGGCGAGCATCCCGCCGCCGCTCCCCGCCAGGGTCTCCCGGATGGCGCGGCTGCGCAGGGCGACGACCCGGGCGCCGTCGGCGAGGGAGAGCGATCCGGCGACGCAGGCGGCGGCGATCTCGCCCTGGGAGTGGCCGATGACGGCGTCGGGTTCGACGCCGTGGGCCCGCCAGAGGGCGGCGAGGGAGACCATCACGGCCCAGAGCAGCGGCTGGACGACGTCGACGCGTTCGGCGGGCGGCGCGCCTTCGGCGCCGTACAGCACGTCCCGTACGGTCCAGTCGGTGAAGGGCGCCAGGGCTGCCTCGCACTCGGCGAGCCTGCGGGCGAAGACCGGTGATTCGGCGAGGAGTTCGGTGGCCATGCCGGGCCACTGGGAGCCCTGGCCGGGAAACACGAAAACGATACGGCCCCGGGGGCCGGTGCCGCCGCCCGTACCGGTGATCACGGCGGGCGCGGTCTCCCCGGCGGCCAGGGCGCGCAGCCCGGCGGCGAGTTCGGCCCGGTCGGTGCCGAGGACGACGGCCCGGTGCTCGAAGGTGGAGCGGCCGGTGGCGAGGGAGAGCCCGATATCGGCGGCCGTGATGTCGGTGTCGGCCGTGGTGGCGGTGGCGGTGGCGTCACCGGAAGCGGTGTCGGCCCGGGCCGCGAGCCGCCCGGCGGCGGCTCGTAGCGCGCTGTCGGTCCGGGCCGACACCACCACGGGGACGATCCGCGGCCCGGGGGCACCGGCCGCGGCATCGTCCGGTTCGAAGGCGCCCGGCGGGGCCGGGTCACCGGGGGCGGGCGCACCGGATTCGAGGGCGCCCGCGGCGACGGCTTCGAAACCCTCGATATCGGCGTCCGTGTCGGCGTCGGGATCGGCGGCTTCGGCGTCGTGCTCGGCGGGCTCGGGGGCGGCCTCCAGCACGATATGCGCGTTGGTGCCGCTGAAGCCGAAGGAGGAGACGGCGCTGCGCCGGACCCGGCCGGTCTCGGGCCACGGCACGGTGGACGTCAGCAGCTCGACGGCGCCGGACGACCAGTCGACGTGCCGGGACGGCTCGGCGAGATGCAGGGTCTTCGGCAGGGTGCCGTGCCGCATGGCGAGCACCATCTTGATGATCCCGGCGACCCCGGCGGCGGCCTGCGGATGGCCGATGTTCGACTTGATGGAGCCCAGCAGCAGGGGCCGTTCGGCGGGCCTGCCCGCGCCGTAGGTGGCGAGCAGGGACTGTGCCTCGATCGGGTCGCCCAGCGGCGTGCCGGTGCCGTGCGCCTCGACGGCGTCCACATCGGCGGTGGTCAGCCCGGCGTCCGCGAGCGCCTGCTGGACGACCTTCACCTGGGACGGCCCGTTGGGCGCCATCATCCCGTTGCTGGCCCCGTCCTGGTTGACGGCCGTGCCCCGGACGACGGCGAGGATCCGGCGGCCGTTGCGGCGCGCGTCGGAGAGCCGTTCCAGGACGAGGACGCCCACACCCTCGGCCCAGGCGGTCCCGTCGGCGTCATCGGAGAACGACTTGCAGCGGCCGTCGGGCGCGAGCCCGCGCCGCCGGCTGAAGTCGAGGAAGATCTCCGGGGTGCCCATCACGGCGACACCCCCGGCGAGCGCGAGGGAGCACTCGCCGGAGCGCAGCGACCGTACCGCCAGGTGCAGGGCGACCAGCGACGACGAACAGGCCGTGTCGACGGAGACCGCCGGACCCTCCAGGCCCAGGTTGTAGGCGACCTGACCGGAGATCAGACTGCCGCCGGGCGCGTTGCCGACATAGTCGTGGTACATGACGCCCGCGAAGACCCCGGTGGCGCTGCCCTTCAGGGTCTCGGGCGCGGTCCCGGCCCGCTCGACGGCCTCCCAGGACGCCTGGAGCAGCAGCCGCTGCTGCGGGTCCATCCGGGCGGCCTCCAGCGGGGAGATCCCGAAGAACGCGGCGTCGAACTCGGCCGCGTCGTAGAGGAATCCGCCTTCGCGGACATATGTCTTCCCCGGCTTGTCGGGCTCGGGGTCGTAGAGCCGCGCGGTGTCCCAGCCCCGGTCGGCGGGGAAGCCGCCGATGGCGTCCCGCTCCTCGGCGACCAGCCGCCACAGGGCGTCGGGGGTGTCGGCGCCGCCGGGATAGCGGCAGCTCATCCCGACCACGGCGATCGGCTCGTGCCCGCGCGCCTCGACGTCCCGCAACCGCTGCCGCGTCTGCTGCAACTCGGTGGTCGCGCGCTTGAGATATGCGCGGAGCTTCTCCTCATTCGCCATCGCGGCGCCCCGTTTCCCAGATGTCAGACCCGCATCGCAACCCGGCACGCGGAACGGATCCGTCGCGAGATCGCGGACCCGGCGTTCCTCCGCCCGACCGACGCGCCGCCTGGGACGCTACCGACGTCGCCGCACGTCACCCACCCCTAATCTGCGCCCCGGGGCGGCCACGGCCCGGGTGTGGGGTACCCGCCCGGACGCGCTCCGGCGGCACGAAGGGGCCCACCGCGCCCGGCCGGAACCCCGCTCCGTACGCCGCCTGCCGGGCCCGGGCCGACGCTCCTTTCTCGCGGTGCTCCGCGACGGAACGTGCTACGAATCGCGGCCGTCGGCCGTACTCACCCGACCCGGGGGTCCGCGACGAGTACGACCCGACCGGCCTCGGCGTCGAAGCCGAGCACCGGATGCCCGTAGTCGCCCTCCGCGCTCATCAGCACCGGCTTGCCCAGCCGGAGCCCGATCTCCCGGAGGAAGCCGCAGAACACATCGAGTCGTTCCTGGCCCTGCGACTCCCGCAGGTCGACATCGAAGTCGATCTCGTCGTCCGCGAGGAACCGGAAGATCGCCAGCACATCGGCAGTCGGCCGGACCCGCAGCTCAGGGCAGTCGGCATCCGCCGGGCGGGACAGCGCTTCCGCCGCCCGGGCAGCGGAAGCACCGTCTCGCCCTCGGAGTACCGGTACTTCCAGCCCTTCTCCGAGAGGAGATCGAGGAGCGCCTGCCAGTCCGCTACGGAGGCGTTCGGGACACGCACGTCCGGCAGCCAACCCATCGAGTCCGGGTCGAAGAAACAGCTCACGTCGTCCCACAGCAGATCGGCCACGGCGCCATACTGTCCGGCTCCCCGGCCCGACACACCCCCGTTTCCCTCGCCCGGAAACACAGGGGTCTCCGGGCCACGGCCCGCTCCTTACGGCCCCGGCCCGAGCCGGAGGACGGCCCCGAGCCGGGCCCGCAGCGCCTCCCGGGGCTCCGACGTCCTCAGGCCGCCGCCGCGACCAGTCGTTCCAGGACCGGGACCACCTCGCGCGGTGACGGCATCGCGGCGGTCTCGGCCGCCAGGGCGCGGGCCCGGTCGCGCGGGCCCCCGTCCGCGAGGAGGGCGCGCAGGGCGTCGGGGGTGCCGGGCGGGAGGGCCGCGCCGGTCCCGGCGGCGCGTTCGGCGACCGACGACACCCGGGTGCCGCCCGCCGCTCCGGTGACGTACTGCGGCAGCCCGTACGCCACCGCCGCCGCGGTCAGCGCCGCGCCGCCGTCGTGGATCACGGCCGCGCAGGTCGGCAGGGTGGCGGCGACGGGAACGGTGTCGAGGATCCGGGTGTGCGCGGGCAGCCGGAGCCCGGCCGGGAGCCGGTTCTGGGCGTCGGGGCCCAGATCGCAGACGAGTTCGGCGTCGACGCCCGCCGCGGCCTCCAGTACCGCGACGACCGTGGCGTCGGAGAGGTCGCCGGTGACCAGGATCCGGGGGCGGCGGACCTTCCGGCCCAGCCAGGACGGCAGTTGTGCGGGGCCGCCGTAGAACACGGGCCGGACGGGGATCCGGTCGGTGTGCTCGGGGCGGCGCAGCGACGGCGGCAGGGTGTCGAGTACGGCCGCGGCGCCGGAGGTCGTGGCGGGGTCGAACGGCCCGGCGGCGCAGACGTTGACCAGGCCCGCCTTGGCCGCCGCCTCGGCCCCGGCGGGCGCGTCGCCCTCCCACAGCAGCAGGTCGGGCCGCCACAGGGCGGCGTGGGCCAGCAGTCCTTCGACATCGGCGTGGTCGTCGAGTACGGCACCGTTCCGGGCCGGGTACCCGGCGGTGCCACCGGGGCCGTACCGTCCGCCGCTCCCCGGGTCGTACGCCGATCCGCCCCCCGGGCCGTCCGCCGTCCCGGGCCGGTCGGCGTACGGTCCGGCGGCCGTGCCGTCGTAGCCGTCGCCGGTCCCGTCGGTGGGGTTCCGGGTCCCCTCGGTGGCGTACGGCTCCGTACGCCCGGCGCGCGCGGCGGCGGCGCTTCCGCCGGACCCGACGCCGGACGCGGCGCCCGAGGCATCCGCACCGGCACCGGGTCCGGCCGCCGGGCCGTCGGAGCCGACGGGTACCGCGACGAATCCGGTCATGGTGACGGTCTCCATGAAGCCGGGGCGGCCCGCGATCTGGGTCTCGTGCCCGGCGGTACGCAGGGCCCAGGCGAGCGGCATGAGGGCGTGCAGCCGGTCCGGTGCGGACGGGGTGACGAGCAGAACTCTCATGGTGGCCCCTTTCCAGGGTACGGCGAGCGGTTCCGCCGGCCGGTGGGTGACCCGGTCGCGGAGCGGAGGCGGGGGGTTTCCGACGCTATCCCGCCGGGCGGCCGAAACCGCCCCTAGGGGCGGTGCGCTAGGGGTAGCCGGGGGCCGTCCCGGCGACGGCGGAGCCGGGTCGGGGCGGCGGGGGCGGCGGCCCCGGCCCGGCCGGTTAGGGGTTGGCCGGGCCGCACCGCGCGCCTAGCCTCGGCGACGATCACCGCCACGAGGCCGCGCAGGCGTCGTCGCCCGATTCCTCATCCACAGCCACCCGCCCGGGCGGGTCGGCACGCACCCAATCCACCAGCCCCGACGCCCGTACCGGGTGACGGCCGCCCTCGACGGCGGCCGGCCGCCGGTACGGAGCCGACGGCCGGGCCCGGCCGGGTCCGGCTCCGCGCGGACCGCACGAGGTGATGTGATGTCAAAGACGTCCGAGACGCTGTCCGGTCCCGAGGTGGGCCTCGACGGCTTCCACTCCTGGTGGCGGGAGCGGAACGAGGCGCACCGGTTCACCGTGAGCCGGATCCCGTTCGACGAGTTCACCCACTGGAGCGTCGATCCGGCGTCCGGGGACATCCGCCACGACTCGGGGCGGTTCTTCACCGTCGAGGGGCTGCGGGTGCGCTCCGAACGCGGCCCGGTGTCGTCCTGGTCGCAGCCGATCATCAACCAGCCGGAGATCGGGATCCTCGGCATCCTGGTGAAGCGGTTCCACGGGGTGCCGCACTATCTGCTCCAGTGCAAGATGGAGCCGGGGAACGTCAATGTCCTCCAGCTGTCGCCGACGGTGCAGGCGACCCGGAGCAACTACACCCGGGCGCATCGCGGCGGCCATGTGGCGTATCTCGACTACTTCGTACAGCCCCGGCCCGGCCGGGTGCTGGTCGACGTCCTCCAGTCCGAGCACGGCTCCTGGTTCCTGCGGAAGCGGAACCGGAACATGGTGGTCGAGGTGGAGGAGGACGTCCCGGTCGGGGCGAACTTCCACTGGCTGACGGCGGAGCAGATCGGCGCGCTGCTGCGGATCGACAACCTGGTGAACATGGACGCGCGGACGGTGCTGTCGTGTCTGCCGCTGCCCCTGGCGCCCGGGTTCGAGCCGACGGTCCCCGCCCTGCGCGCCGCCGGACCGGGTACGGATACCGAGCTGCACAGCTGGTTCACCGAGATCTGCGCCTCGCACAGTGTGGCCACGGAGAGCATTCCGCTGGCGGAGGTCGACCGCTGGGAGCGGGGCCCGGACGAGATCCGGCACGAGGCGGGCCACCACTTCAAGGTGGTCGCGGTATCGGTGGAGGCGGCGACCCGGGAGGTGCACCGCTGGACGCAGCCGCTGTTCCAGCCGTGCGGGATCGGGGTGGTGGCGTTTCTGCTCCGCCGGGTGGCGGGCGAGGTGCAGGTCCTGGCGCACGCCCGGGCCGAACCGGGGTTCGTGGACGTGGTGGAGATCGGTCCGACGGTGCAGTACCAGCCGTCGAGCTATCCGACGGGCGCGCCGCCGTTCGCGGACGTCGTGGCGCGCGCCCCGGCCCACCGCTTCCTGTACGACACCGTGCTCTCCGAGGAGGGCGGCCGGTTCCTCAACGCGGAGAACCGGTACGCCGTCCTGGAGATCGACGAGAACGACCCGGGTGTGCCGGGCGAGCTGCCCGAGGACTACCGGTGGCTCACGCTCTCCCAGCTGACGGGGCTGCTGGCGCACCGCAACTATGTGAATGTGCAGGCGCGGACGCTGGTGAGCGCGATGCGGCTGACCCTGGGGCTGAGTTGAGCGCCCGTACGGCGCGGCGGACCACGGCGTCCGCACCGCCCGCCACCCCGGCGGCGACGACCGCGCCCGCCGCCCCCCTGACCGGAAGCGGAACGGGAACCGGAACCATGACCCGAGCCGGGGCGCCGACCCTCCCGACCGCCCCGGCGCCCGCCGCAGCTCCCACTCCCGCCCCCGCGCCCGTCGGGCCCGCGCCCGCCGCCGTACCGCCGGTCCGGATCGGTGTCCTCGGCTGTGCCTCCGTCGCCTGGCGCCGTACCCTGCCCGCCTTCGCCGAGTCGGCCCGGGCGGAGGTCGTCGCGGTCGCCAGCCGGGACGCGGCGAAGGCGGCCAGGTTCGCGGCCCGGTTCGGCGGGGACGCGATCACCGGCTACGACGAACTGCTGGCCCGCCCGGACGTGGAGGCGGTCTACGTACCGCTGCCGACCGGGCTGCACGCCCACTGGTGCGCCCGCGCCCTGGAGGCGGGCAAGCACGTCCTCGCGGAGAAGCCGCTCGCGGTCTCGGCCGCCGAGGCGGAGACGCTGGTGGCGCTGGCCCGCCGGACCGGGCGGGTGCTGATGGAGAACCGGATGTTCGTCCACCACGCCCAGCACGCCGAGGTGCGGCGGCTGGTGGCGGAGGGCGCGATCGGCGAGCCGCGGGTGCTGACGGCGGCGATGGCGTTCCCGCCGCTGCCCGCCGACGACGTCCGCTACCGGCCCGACCTCGGCGGCGGCGCCCTCCTGGACGCCGGTTTCTATCCACTGCACGCGGCGCTGATGCTGCTGACCGGCCCGCTGGAGGTCGTCGGCGCCCATCTCCACGAGGACCCGGAGCGGGGCGGCGTCGACATCAGGGGTGACGTACTGCTGCGCGACGCGAACGGTGTCACCGCCCATCTCACCTTCGGCTTCGACCACGGCTATCGCGCCGGGTACGAGCTGTGGGGCAGCCGGGGCCGGCTGGTGCTGGCCCGGGCGTTCACCCCGCCGCCGAGCTGGCAGCCGGTGATCCGGATCGAGCGGCAGGACCGGGTGGAGGAGCTGACGCTCGCGCCCGGTCACCAGTTCCTGACCACCATCGACCGCTTCGCCACGGCGGTCCGCGACGGCGAGCCGCTCGCCGAGCATCTGGAGACCGCGGTACGCGGCGCGGCGCTGATGGACGCCGTGCGGGCCGCGAACCGACGACGGGAGTGATCATGCCGGAGACGGCGACCGAGATGAAGCGCGCGATCCTGGAGATGGTGCGGAAGTACGACCGGGAGGTCGCGCCGGACACCGCGTTCCGGCCCGGGATCACCCCGATCCTGCCGTCGGGCGCGGTCCTCGACGAGGACGACCGGGCGGCCCTGGTCGAGGCGGCGCTGAGTATGCGGATCGCGGCCGGGGTGTCCTCCCGGAAGTTCGAGCGGCTCTTCGCCCGCAAGCTGGGGCTGCGCAAGGCGCATCTGACGAACTCCGGTTCGTCGGCGAATCTGCTGGCCCTGGGGGCGCTCTGCTCGCCGACCCTGGGCGACGACCGGCTGAAGCCGGGCGACGAGGTGGTGACGGTCGCCGCGGGCTTCCCGACGACGGTCAACCCGATCGTGCAGAACCAGCTGACCCCGGTCTTCGTCGATATCGAGCTGGGCACGTACAACACCACCGTGGAGCGGGTCGAGGCGGCGATCGGGCCGAAGACCCGGGCCGTGATGATCGCCCACGCGCTGGGCAATCCGTTCCCGGCGCGGGAGATGGCGGAGCTGGCCGAGGAGCGCGGACTCTTCTTCGTCGAGGACAACTGCGACGCGGTGGGCACCACCTACGGCGGACGGCTCACCGGCACCTTCGGCGACCTCAGCACGGTCAGCTTCTACCCGGCGCACCACATCACCGCGGGCGAGGGCGGCTGTGTCCTGACGGACAATCTGGCGCTGGCCCGGATCGTGGAGTCGCTGCGCGACTGGGGCCGGGACTGCTGGTGCGAGCCGGGCGAGAACGACACCTGCCACAAGCGGTTCTCGTACCAGCTGGGGACGCTGCCGTTCGGCTACGACCACAAGTACATCTTCTCCCACGTCGGCTACAACCTGAAGGCGACCGACGTCCAGGCCGCCCTCGCCCTGACGCAGCTCGCCAAGCTGGACGACTTCGGTACGGCGCGGCGCGCCAACTGGGCCCGGCTGCGGGAGGGCCTGGACGGGGTACCGGGGCTGCTGCTGCCGGAGCCGACCCCCGGCAGTGACCCGAGCTGGTTCGGCTTCGTCCTCACCGTCGCCGAGGACGCCCCCTTCACCCGGGCGGAGCTGGTGGACTTCCTGGAGGCACGGCGGATCGGCACCCGGCTGCTGTTCGCCGGGAACCTGACCCGCCATCCGGCCTATCTGGGGCGGGACTTCCGGGTCTCCGGCGAGCTGACCAACAGCGACGCCGTCACCGACCGTACGTTCTGGATCGGGGTCTACCCCGGGATCACCACCGAGATGACGGATTACATGATCGAGTCCATCCGGAGCTTCGTCACCGACCGGGGGGCCCACCGTGCCCGCTGAACCCGCCGTCCTCGGCGGCCCGCCCGCCTTCGCCGAGCCGCTGCACGTCGGCCGGCCCAACATCCCCGACGGCCCCCGGGCGATGGAGCTGATCCAGCAGGCCATCGACCGCCGCTGGCTGACCGCGTTCGGCCCGCTGGTGAAGCGGTTCGAGCGGGACGTGGCCGCCGCCGCGGGCGTCAAGCACTGTATCGCCATGTGCAACGCGTCCGTCGCGCTCCAGGTGCTGATCCGGGCCGCCGGGCTGAAGGGCGAGGTGATCCTGCCGTCGTTCACCTTCATCGCCACCGCCCACACCCTGCTCTGGGAGGGCGTCACCCCGGTCTTCTGCGATATCGACGAGGAGACCGGCAATATCGACCCCGAGCACGCCCGGCGGCTGATCACCGACCGCACCATCGGCATCATGGGCGTCCATCTGTGGGGCCATCCGGCACCCACGAAGGAGCTGGACGACCTGGCGGAGGAGTTCGGTCTGCGGCTCTTCTACGACAGCGCGCACGCCATCGGCAGCGCCCGCGGCGGCCGGGCCGTCGGCGGCTTCGGCCATGCCGAGGTGTTCAGCTTCCACGCGACGAAGTTCATCAACTCCTTCGAGGGCGGCGCGGTCGTCACCGACGACGACGCGCTCGCCGAGCGGGTCCGGTCGATGCACAACTACGGCCGGGGCGAGGGCGAGATCGTCTCCTCGATCGGTACCAACGCCAAGATGACCGAGGTCGCGGCGGCGATGGGGATCACATCGCTGGAGAACCTGGACTATCTGATCGAGGTCAACCGGGAGCGGTACGAGCGGTACGCGGCCGGGCTCGCGGGCATCCCCGGCCTCAGCCTGCGGAGGCCGGGCCCGGAGAACGACGTCAACCACCAGTACATCGTCGCCGAGGTCGACGAGGCGGCGGCCGGGATCTCCCGGGACGTCCTCGCGGCGGCCCTCACGGCGGAGAATGTGCTGGTCCGGACCCACTTCGACCCGGGCTGCCACCGTACGGAGCCGTATGTCCGCGACCCCGGCCGTCACGCGCCGCTGCCGCTGCCCCGCACGGAGGCACTGGGCGCGCGGGTCCTGATGCTGCCGACGGGTACGGGGGTGACGCTCGACGAGGTCGACCGGGTGTGCGCCCTCACCGCGCGTCTGGTGGCGGCGGGCGACGCGGTGACGGCGGCGGTCCGCCGCGCGTCGTAGCCCCCGCGCATACGAACGGGCGGTGCCCCCCTGACCGGGGGGCACCGCCCGTTTCCTCACGCCCGTCACCGGTGGCGGGCGGTCATCTCCTCCAGTACGGGTACGACGTCGCGCGGCGACGGCACGTCCATCAGCTCCCGCTTGATGTCGAGCGCCGCGGCCCGGTACGACGGCTCCTCCACGATCCGTACCACCGCCTCACGCAGCCGCTCCGGCGTCAGTTCGCCCGGCGGTACGACGATCGCGGAGCCGCGTTTCTCGGCCATCAGCCCCCGCTCCAGCTCGTCCCAGAACGGGTCGGGCACGATGATGTCCGGCACCCCGTGGACCAGCGCGTTGCTGTGGGTCCCCAGCCCGGCCTGGTGGACGATGCCCGCACAGCTCGGCAGCAGATCGTTGAGCGGTACGAAGTCCACCAGGGTGACATTGTCCGGTACGGCGGCGGAGCCGACCTGATCGGCCGTCAGTGTGGCGACGACCTCCATGTCGAGCCCTTCGAAGCCGCCGAGCAGATCGGTGACGGAGACCGTGGAGTCCCCGACGTCCTCCCGCATCGACAGACCGAGGGTGAGACAGATCCGGGGCCGCTCCGGCGGCCGGGAGAGCCAGTCCGGTACCCCGGTCGGCCCGTTGTAGGGCACGTACCGCACGGGCACCGTGGCCGGTTCGTTCGGCAGCCGCATCCACGGCGGCATCGGGTCGATGGTCCACTGCCCGGTGACGAGTTCCCGTTCGAGTCCGGGGTGGTACGTCTGCCCGATCCGGTCGAGGCGCCCGGTGAACCACTCCCCCAGCGGGTCCTCCCGCGCCTCGGGCGGCAGTTCGGCCCGCAGCGTGCGGTAGTCGTCGTGGAGCCGGTTGATCAGATCGAGTCCGAACAGCATCCGGGCGTGCGCGGCCCCGCAGGAGCGGGCGGCGATCGCCCCGGCGAACGTGAGGGCGTCCCAGATCACCAGGTCGGGCCGCCAGCCGTCGCAGAAGGACACCAGGTCGTCGGTGAACTTCTGGTCGGCGAGGTATTCGTAGCGGACCCCGCAGGCGAGGGTGAACTCGGCCAGGGCGTGGTCCCAGCCGCCCGCGCGCTGCTCCTCGTAGGGGGAGCTGAGCCCCCGGCTGAGGACCTCCTGGTTGGAGGACCCCTTGGCCTGGGCGGTGCCGCCCATGTCCAGCCGGTCGCCGACGGTGACGGCGGTCAGCCCGGTCCTGGTGATGGTCTCCGTCAGATCGGGGTGGCTGGCGACGCACACCTCGTGCCCCTGGGCGCGCAGCGCCCAGCCGAGGGTGACCAGGTTGAACAGATGGGCCTTGGAGGCGAAGACGGTGAAGAGTACGCGCATTTTCGATCCTTCTGTTCTCGACGGCCCGACGGCCCCGGGGGCCAGGTCGTTTCTTTCGGATCAGGCTGGGTGAGTGAGCGGGGTCTGGTGCCGTGGATCGCAAGGCGGAGGAATGAGCCACTGCGGAGCATTGGTGATTGACGACAACGCGGCGAGGCGCGGTGCCAGGGCACGCGAACCCCAGCAAGATCCGAAAGAGACGGCCTAGCCGGTGGTCACGGGGCAGCGGACGACGGCACCCGTGACCGGGGTCCGCGGCGGCCGGACGGCGGGCCCGGCGGGGGCGAGCCGGGGGGTGCGGGCGGCGAGGGCGGTGACCGCCTCGTAGGCGAGCAGCCGCAGCAGGGGCGTCAGCAGCCGGAACGCGGGGTCGGCGAGCGCCGGTGGTTCGGCCCGGTCGGTGCGGCCCGGCCGGAAGCGGTCGGGTTCGGTGAAGACGGCCGGGTCGCGGCCGGCCGCGTCCAGCAGTACGGCGATCTGGTCGCCCGCGGCGACCGGCAGTCCGGCGACCTCGGTGTCGGCCGAGGCGATCCGGCTGACGATCCGCAGCGGCGGATCGTGGCGCAGGGTCTCGTCCACGGCGGCCGGGACGAGCGCCGGATCCTCGTGTACGGCGGCCCAGGCGCCGGGTTCGGCGAGCAGGGCGGTCACGGTGCCGTGGACCAGGCGTACGGCGAGCTGGGCACCGGCGACCAGGGGCAGCAGATATCCGGCCCGGGCGTCCCCGGCGGACGCGCCCGCCCCGAAGGGGGTGTCGCCGTCCTTGACGAGCCGGTCGACGTCCTCGGCGATGCCGTCGTACGCCGTGGTCAGGGCGCGGGTGGCGGCCAGGGTCGGCGGGCAGAGCAGGGCGTCCAGTACGGGTACGGTGTCGCCGACCAGGGCCGCGTACCGGGTCCGTACGTCCTCGGGCAGCCCGAACAGGGCGGCGAGCGCGGCGGCCGTACCGGGCCGGGCGAAGTCGGTGATCAGGTCGAACGGCCCGTCGGGGACGGCCGCGAGCCGCCGGTATCCGGCCCCGACGGCCGCCGGGTCGGCCCCGGCGACCAGCGGCCGGACCAGGGCCGCGACCCGGGCGATCTCCTCGGCCTCCAGCCCGAACACGGTGTCGTCGACGGCGATGACGTGTTTGACGGTGGCCCCGGCGCCCAGGGTGTAGACCCGCCGCCGTCGGCGCGCGGCGCGGGCGTCCCGGACCGTGAGCCCCGGTTCGGCGAGTACCGCGGCGGCGGTGGCGTGCGCACCGGTCACCCAGACGTCGAGATCGGTCTGCCGCAGCGGCGCCCCGGTCCGCAGCCCGGCGTGTACGGCGCTCCGGTCGACGGCGTGGTCGCGCAGCAGCAGGGCGAGCGGGGCGCCCCGGTCGCCGTTCATCCACTGCACCCCGCGTACGGTCAGCAGATGCCGGGCGAGGTCCCCCTCGGACAGCGCCCTGGGGTCGACTTGGTGCCGGGTCATCGGACCAGCCCTTCCAGTCGGGGCACGAGCCCGCCGGGGCTCGGCCGCTCGGCCAGCTCCGCCCGGACCCGCTCCGCCTCGGCGCGTACCGCCGGATCGTCGAGCAGCCGGTCGGCCCGCTCCCCGGTGGTCTGCTGCGGTACGCCCCGTACGGCGGCGGCGGCCTGGATCAGCGGATCGCCGTCGTGGACGACGGCGGAGCAGAACGACAGCAGGCCGTGTACGGGCATCGGCTCCAGCAGCCGCACATGGCGCGGCATCCGGGTCCCGGCGGGCAGCCGGGCGGAATCCACCACGGCCACCACCTCGGCGTCCAGCTCACCGACGTCGGCCAGCGCCCGCCCGGTCACCAGGACCCGGGGCCGCCGGGCCTTCTTCTGGAGGAACGCGGGCACGGCGGCGGGCCCGTCGTACGGCACGGGCCGTACGGCGACCCGCCGCGCGCCCCGGTCGCCGCCGACGCCGTCCACCAGCGGATCCACGGTCAGCTCGCCGAACACCAGATCGTCGGTGCAGGCGACCCCGTGCGCCCCGGCGAGATCGGCCAGCCGCGCCGTACCCGCCGCGTCGGGCGCCTGATGCGCCCCCGACAGCACCCGTACGTGCGCGGCGCCCGCCACGCGGGCGGCGATCCCGCCGCCGACGCTGTGCTGATCCCATACGACGAGTTCGGCGGGCCATTCCCGGGCGGCCCGGACGAGCCCCCCGATGTCCTGGCCGTCCCCGGTGCCGACGGCGGCCAGGCCGCTGCCCCGCGCGGCCTCCACCACCTCGTCGGGCACGGCGGCCCGCACCTCGTGCCCGGCGGTGCGCAGGGCCCAGGCGAGGGGCGCGAGATGGTACAGATACGGGGCGGTCGCGGCGGTGACGAGTACGCGCATCTGCCTCTCCTCGGTTCTGCGTCGTTGGTCACCAGCCAACACGCCGGAGGGCGGGCGCGTTCACCCCTATTCGGGGGGCGGGCCCCCAGAACAGGGGGCGTGGGGCACGGTGTTCAGTCCGCCTCCAGCCGGAAGTCGAAGACCGAGGAGTCGAAGCGGTCGTACCCCTCGTAGTCCACGAGGTCGTACAGGTCCCGGCGGTGCTGCATCTCGTCGAGCCGGTCCGTCAGCGACCCCTGTTCCAGCAGGGTGTCCAGGCCCCGCCCGGCGGCGCCCATCGCCATCCGCAGCAGGGAGACCGGCCAGATGACGATATTGACCCCGACGTCCCTGAGCTGGTCGACGCTGAACAGGTCGCTCTTGCCGAACTCGGTCATATTCGCCAGCAGCGGTACGTCGATCGCGGCGCGGACCCGCTCGAACTCGTCCAGGGTGCGCAGCGCCTCCGGGAAGACGGCGTCGGCCCCCGCGTCGACCATCCGCCGGGCGCGTTCGACGGTCGCGTCGAGACCCTCGACCGCGCGGATGTCGGTCCGGGCGACGACGAGGAAGTCGGGGTCGCGGCGGGCGTCGACGGCCGCGCGGATCCGCTGGGCGGCCGTCCCGGCGTCGACGACCTGTTTGCCGTCGAGGTGGCCGCAGCGCTTGGGGTTGACCTGGTCCTCGATATGCAGCCCCGCGAGGCCGGAGTCCTCCAGTTCCTGGACGGTCCGGGCCACGTTCATCGGCTCCCCGAAGCCGGTGTCGGCGTCGGCGAGGGTGGGGAGGTCGGTGACGCGGGTGATCTGCCGGGTCCGCCCGGCGACCTCGGTGAGCGTCGTCAGACCGATGTCCGGCAGCCCGAGGTCGGCGCTGAGCACCGCGCCCGAGACATAGACGCCGTCGAAGCCGCGGCGTTCGATCAGCCGCGCCGAGAGCGGGTTGAAGGCGCCGGGCAGTCTGAGCAGTTCGCCCGAGGCGAGCCGTTTCCTGAAGGACCGGCGCTTCTCCGCGTCGGTGCGTGTGGTGTACAGCATCTCCGGCTCCTCAGAAGATTCCGGGGCGGCCCGCGGGGAGCTGTCCCGGCCGGGCGACGAAGGTGAGGTCCCGTACCTCGTCCGGGCCCAGTTCGGGCAGGCGCAGCGCCAGGCCGAGGAAGCGGTCCGCCTCGGCCTCGCCCAGGACGGGAACGGCGAGGGTACGGAACTTCCCGATGTAGTCGTCACGGGCGAAGGGGCGGGCTCCGGCGGGGTGCGCGTCGGCGACGGCGATCTCGTCCTCGACGGTCCGGCCGTCCGCCAGGGTGACGACGATCCGGCCGCCGTAGGACTGCCGGTCGCCGTCCGCGTGGTAGCGCTCGGTCCACACCGGGTCCTCGACCGTGGTGATCTTCCGCCACAGGGCGACGGTGTCGGGGCGGGCGGCCCGTTCGGCGGCGTAGGAGTCGACATGGTGCCAGCGGCCGTCCTGGAGGGCGACGGCGAGGATATAGGGCAGCGAGTGGTCGAGGGTCTCGCGTGAGGCGCGGGGATCGTACTTCTGCGGGTCGTCGGCGCCGGAGCCGATGACGTGGTGGGTGTGGTGCGAGGTGTGCACCACGATGCTCCGGACCCGGTCGGGGTCGGCCGCCTCGGGGTGCTCGCGGAGCAGTTTCCGCGCCAGGTCGATCCATGCCTGGGCCTGGTATTCGGCCGAGTGCTCCTTCGTATAGCTGAGCAGAATGGCCTCCTTGGGCTCGCCGGGGCCGGGCAGCGGTACCTCGTAGCGCCCCTCGGGGCCGTCCAGCAGCCGGGCGATCACTCCGTCCTCGCCCTCGTAGACGGGGGCCGGGCTGGTCTCGCCGCGGATCGCCCGGTCCACGGCCTCGACCGCGAGCTTCCCCGCGAAGGCGGGTGCGTACGCCTTCCAGGAGGAGATCTCGCCCTTGCGGGACTGCCGGGTCGTCGTCGTGGTGTGCAGCGCCTGCCCGATCGCCTGGTAGATCACGCCGGTGGGCAGGCCGAGCAGGGTCCCGAGGCCCGCGGCGGCCGACGGGCCGAGGTGCGCGATGTGGTCGATCTTGTGCCGGTGCAGGCTGATGGACCGGACGAGGTCTATCTGCACCTCGTAGCCGGTCGCGACGGCGCGGACCAGCGCGTGTCCGTCGCGGGCCGTGTGCTGGGCGACGGCGAGCAGCGGCGGGATGTTGTCGCCGGGGTGCGAGTAGTCGGCGGCCAGGAAGGTGTCGTGGTAGTCGAGTTCACGGACGGCGACCCCGTTGGCCCAGGCCGCCCACTCGGGGCCGGTCCGGACGTCCGGCGCGGCGCCGAACACCGTCGCGCCCGCGCCCCCGCGGCTCGGCGGGTGGGACAGCGCCTGGGCCCGGGCCGAGGTCGGGGCCGGGCGGCCGATGGAGGCGGCGGCGACGGCGGCGTTGTCGATGAATCGGTTGACGATCATCTCGACGGCGGCGTCGCCGACTTCGACCGGGTCGGCGGCGACCTCCGCCAGTTTCCAGGCCAGTTGCTCCTCGCGGGGGAGGTGCTCCGCACTGCGGTGGGATCGGACCGGATGGTTCTTCATCGAGGCTTCTCCGTTGCTCCGGTGTTCCGCCGTCCCCGGGGCTCGCTCTGCCCGGCGGGGCGCCAGGAGCGGCGGAAGTGCTCATGGCTGTTGTGCAGATGGACATGGGTGGCGTGCAGGGCGAGGGCGGCGTCGCGGCGGGCGATAGCCCGGGCGATCAGGGCGTGTTCGGACGCGGAGGCCGCGAGCCGGCCCTGGGAGTGCCCGGCCATCCGGCGTACCCGGGCGATATGGGTCCGCAGGTTCTCCATCGTGTCGACGAGGAACGAGTTCTCGGTGGCCGCGCCGGTGGCCTCGTCGAAGCTCCGGATGAGGGCGAAGTACTCGCTCACCCGCTCGCCGGAGACCGCGGGCCCGCCGAAGAGTTCGTACCAGCGGGTGAAGGCGTCCGCGAACTCGGCGAAGACCTCAGGATCGCCGCGTTCGGCGGCGAGTTGGGCCGCCTGGGCCTCCAGACAGGCCCGCAGTTCGAACAGGCTCCGCACATCGCGGTCGTCGACCTGGGTGACCACGAGGCCGCGGCGTCCCGACGGCTCGGCCAGGCCCTCGGCGACCAGCCGGCGCAGGGCCTCCCGTACCGGGGTCCGGGAGACGCCGAGGCGCTCCGACTGCTCGACCTCCAGCAGGGCGGCTCCGGGGACCAGCAGACCGTCGAGAATCTCTGACCGCATCTGCGCGTAGGCGCGTTCGGCGGCGGTGGGGGAAGAGATCGGCATGGCCCGGAGTGTATACACAGACCTCGCCACAGGTCACGAGCCGAGCAAAATATCGGGACAGACCCTTGTGGAGCACCCCACCCGTGTATACATTCCGAGCCCTCAAGCACTCCTCGGAGAGACAGGGACGTCTCCATGAAGATCACCCGTATCGCCGCCGCGGTGGCGGCCGCCGTTCTCGCCCTCAGCGCGTGCGGCGCCAATGACGAGTCCCCGGGCGGTACGAAGGGTTCCGGCGGACAGACCCGGTCGCTCGACCGGCTCGAGATCATCGCCCCCGCGGCGCCGGGCAGCGGCTGGGACCAGGCGTCCCGGGCGGTCCAGGACTCGCTGCGCTCCGCCGGACTCTCGAAGGGACCGGAGGTCAAGAATGTCCCCGGGGCGTCCGGAACCGTCGCCCTCGCCCAGGTGGCGCCCCAGAAGGGCAAGAAGAACCTCTGGATCGCCTCCGGGCTGGCCATGATGAGCGGCGTCATCAGCAACGGCACCGGCGTCGGCCTCGACGACCTCACCCCCCTCGCCCGGCTGATGGGCGAGTACGAGGTCATCGTCGTGCCCAAGAACTCGCCGTACGACTCGGTCGAGAAGCTCTTCGACCAGATCAAGAAGGACCCCAAGTCGGTGGCGATCGCCGGAGGCTCCGCCGGCAGCGCCGACCACATCTTCATCGGACTCCTCGCCAAGCACTTCGGCGTCAAGCCCGCCGATGTGAACTACGTCCCCTACAGCGGCGGCGGCGAGGCGACCACGGCGATCCTCGGCGGCAAGGTCCAGGCGGGCGTCTCGGGACTCAACGAGTTCGCCGCCCAGATCAAGGAGGGCACCATGAAGGGCCTCCTCGTCTCCTCCACCGCCCCCGTCGAAGGGGTCCCCTTCACGCAGACCGCCGCCGATCTCGACAAGAGCCTCGCCTTCCAGAACTGGCGGTCGATGATGGCGCCGGGCGGCCTGGACGCCGGGCTGCAGAAGCAGTACGTCGACACCCTCACCCGACTGCACGCCTCGCAGGGCTGGAAGGACGCCCTGGCCAAGAACTCCTGGAACGACAGCTTCATCGCCGGTGACGAGTTCGCGACCTGGCTCAAGGAGGAGAACGTCCGGGTCCGGGACGTCCTCGACGAGCTGGGTCTGTCCAAGAAGTGATCCGAGTTCCTTCCCGGGTGTCCGCCGACGCGGGCACCCGGACCCCGGCGTGAGAAAGGCACCTCCATGAGCACCCCACCGACCCCGCCCGAGCCACCCACCGCCCCGCCCGGCGAAGCCCGGGGCGGCCTCGCCGTCGGCGAATGGGCGGTGACCGCCGGACTCCTCGTCATCGGGGTGGTCACCCTGCTCGACGGCCTCGGACAGGCGGCCCCGACCTCCGCGTCGGGCGTCGGCGCCGGATTCCTGCCCACGGTGGTCGGCACCCTGCTCCTCGTGCTCTCCGTGGCGCTCGGCGTCCAGATCGCCCGGGGCCGCCGCGGCGAGCCCGACGCCGCCGAGGGCGATATCGACGTCCGCACCACCCGGTGGGTACCGCTCGCCGTCTGCACCGCCGCCGCCCTGATCTTCATAGCGGGCGTCGACAGCCTCGGCTACGTCGTCGTCTCCGCCATCGCGTTCTGGCTCACCGCCTGGGCCGTCGGGGCCCGTAACCACCTGGTGTCGGCGGCCATCGCGATCGGCCTGTCCCTCGCGGTCTATCTCGTCTTCACCCGGGCCCTGGGCATCGCGCTCGCCCCCGGCGTCCTGGCAGGGGTCCTCTGATGGGCGGCTGGGACGGACTGCTGCACGGGCTGTCGCTCGCCCTCACCCCCGAGAATCTGCTCTTCGCCCTGATCGGCACGGTCGTCGGAACCCTCGTCGGCGTCCTCCCGGGCATCGGCCCGGCCCTCACCATCGCCCTGCTCCTGCCGATGACCTACGGCCTGGAACCGGCCGGGGCCTTCATCATGTTCGCCGGTATCTACTACGGCGCCATGTACGGCGGCTCCACCACGTCCATCCTGCTGAAGACCCCCGGCGAGTCCGGCTCCGTGATCACCGCCATCGACGGCAACAAGATGGCCCGCCAGGGCCGTGGCGCCGCCGCGCTCGCCACCGCCGCCATCGGCTCGTTCGTCGCGGGCACCATCGCCACGCTCCTGCTGGCCTTCTTCGCCCCGTGGATGGTCCAGGTCGCGGTCAAGCTCGGCGCCCCCGACTACTTCGCCCTGATGGTCGTCGCCTTCCTCACCGTCAGCGCCCTGGTCGGCGGCTCCCCGCTGCGCGGACTCGTGTCGATGACCCTCGGCCTCGTGGTCGGCATCGTCGGCATCGACTTCCAGAGCGGCCAGCAGCGCCTGACCTTCGGACAGGTCTCCCTGCTCGACGGCATCGACACCGTCGTCCTCATCGTCGCCCTCTTCGCCATGGGCGAGGTGCTGTACGTGGCGGCCCACCAGAGATCCAGCCGCTTCGACGTGATGAGCGTCGGCAAGGGCAGCCGCTGGATGACCCGCGACGACTGGCGCCGCACCTGGCGGCCCTGGCTGCGCGGCACCGGCATCGGCTTCCCCCTGGGAGTGATCCCCGCGGGCGGCTCCGAGATCCCCACCTTCCTCTCGTACACCCTGGAACGGAAACTCTCCAAGAAACCCAAGGAGTTCGGCCGGGGTGCCATCGAGGGCGTCGCGGGCCCGGAAGCCGCGAACAACGCCAACGCCGCGGGCACCCTGGTCCCCCTGCTGACCCTCGGCATCCCCACCTCCGCCACGGCCGCCGTCATCCTCGTCGCCTTCCAGCAGTACGGCATCCAGCCCGGCCCGCGACTCCTGGACGACCAGTCGGCCCTCGTCTGGGGCCTGATCGCCAGCCTGCTCGTCGCCAACGTCATCCTGCTCGGCCTCAACCTGCCGCTCATCGGCCTCTGGGTGAAGATCCTCAAGATCCCCAAGCCCTATCTCTTCGCCGGAATCATGATGTTCGCCCTGCTCGGCACGTACGCCGTCAACGGCAGCGCGTTCGACGTGGGAGTCCTGCTCTTCTTCGGCTTCGCCGGATATCTGATGCGCCGGTTCGGCTTCCCGGTCTCCCCCATGATCGTCGGCGCGATCCTCGGCCCCCTCGCCGAGGTCCAACTCCGCCGAGCGCTCGACATCGCGGGCGGCGACATCACGACCCTGGTCTCCACACCGTTCACGATCATCGTCTACCTCACCCTGGCGGCGGTCCTCCTCGGCGGCTTCCTCCTCCGCCGCCGCGCCCCCGCACCACTGCCCGCCCCTGAGCCGGACCCGGCGCGGCAGGACTGAGACACCGGCCGGGCGAAGGGGCCCGCGCCCGGCCCCCGGTGCCGGGCCCTACCCCGGCACCACCGACAACGCGTCCACCAGCCGCTCACCCCGGCCCCCGGACGCCCATGGCCCCATGGCCCGCCGCAACACCGCCAGCTCCCGCCGGTGCCGGACCGACCCCGTCTCGGCGGCGATCCGCGCGGACTCCGCCGCCGGCTCGACGGCATGATCCGGCTCGCCCAGGGCGGCGTACCCGATGGCCTGCCGCGCCAGATACACCCCGACCCGCCGCCGCGCACCACCGGGCACCCCCGCGACAACCCGCGTGCGCGGGGAGCACTCGTGCAGCTCGGTGAGCGCCTGGTGGAGCTGGGGACCATCCCCGCGTGCGCGGGGAGCACCCGTACGGCCGGGACTGGACGTGGGACCAGATGGGACCATCCCCGCGCGCGCGGGGAGCACGTCTTTCCCACCTCCATCTTCTGGCTCTCGTTGGGACCATCCCCGCGTGCGCGGGGAGCACCTGGGCATCCGGGAACTGGCCCGCCTCCAGTCGGGACCATCCCCGCGTGCGCGGGGAGCACAGGAATCCCGGAACCGTACGGACCGTTCCGGTGGGACCATCCCCGCGTGCGCGGGGAGCACGGACGAACCGGACCGGGCGCGTCTGCATTCAGGGGACCATCCCCGCGTGCGCGGGGAGCACTGGCCCAAGCAGACCCGGTCGCCGTACTACCTGGGACCATCCCCGCGTGCGCGGGGAGCACGGCCTGGTCGGCGGGGCTGCCGGTGGCGAGTTGGGACCATCCCCGCGTGCGCGGGGAGCACGTCTTCCCCGCTGCGGTGGTGAAGCGGTACGGGGGACCATCCATCCCCGCGTGCGCGGGGAGCACATCCGCTACCGCGTCGAAGACGAGGACGGAACGGGACCATCCCCGCGTGCGCGGGGAGCACCACCGGCTGACCTCCGACAACCTCTTGTCGTGGGGACCATCCCCGCGTGCGCGGGGAGCACCGCCGGAGACATCGATCTGGCCCGCGCAGACGGGGACCATCCCCGCGTGCGCGGGGAGCACGCGACATCGGATTTCCCGATCCCGCCGCGGTTGGGACCATCCCCGCGTGCGCGGGGAGCACCGTAGTTCATCCGGTTCAGGTCTCCACGGAACGGGACCATCCCCGCGTGCGCGGGGAGCACATCCGCTACCGCGTCGAAGACGAGGACGGAACGGGACCATCCCCGCGTGCGCGGGGAGCACCGGAACCACGACGCCGGTGATTGTCGCCGCCAGGGACCATCCCCGCGTGCGCGGGGAGCACGCGTGTACTGCGGCACGTCTCCTCCTAGGCGAGGGACCATCCCCGCGTGCGCGGGGAGCACCGGCATCGGGGCTTGACCTTTCGACAGTCGGAGGGACCATCCCCGCGTGCGCGGGGAGCACGACGTCATCCTCTGGGTGGCGGCGACCGTGCCGGGACCATCCCCGCGTGCGCGGGGAGCACTGATCGTACGGACAACGCCCCGACGTGGGCGAGGGACCATCCCCGCGTGCGCGGGGAGCACGCCGTGCTCGTCGAGCTGGTCGCGCCGGATGAGGGACCATCCCCGCGTGCGCGGGGAGCACACTTCCTGACCTGCTACTTTTCCCGGCGTCGGCGCCGTTTCGCATCACTTCCGCCGACTCCGGCAAAAACCCCGAAGAACCCCAAATCGCAAATCTGATCGCTCACCACACCACGATCCCACGAGTCCGCCCACGCGCGGAACAACTCGACTACTACCGCCCCGAGATCGGCGACAACGCATGGACAAGTTCCTCGGCCCGGGATCCGGTGGCCCACGGCTCCATGGTCCGCCGCAACACCTCCAGCTCCCGCCGGTGCCGTACCGACCCCGTCTCGGTGGCGATCCGCGCGGACTCCGCCGCCAGCTCGACGGCATGATCCGGCTCGCCCAGGACGGCGTACCCGATGGCCTGCCGGGCCAGATACACCCCGACCCGCCGCCGCGCACCACCGGGCACCCCCGCGACAACCCGCTCCCACAACGGCCGGGCCCGGGCGTGCAGCCCGAGCCGCCCGTAACAAGTGGCCCGCTGGATATCGAAGAACAGGGGGTTCGTGCTCGCGGCGGTCCGGCTCCACGGCGCGGGCGGCTGCTCGGGTCCGCTCCGGGCGGTCGCCTCGGCGGCATCGAGCAGCCTGTCCACGGCGGCCCGATTGCCGACCACCGAATAGCCGTGCGCCTGCTGGTAGATCAACTGCATCCGCGCGACAGCCGGAGCACCCGGCAGAGCGAGCCCCCGCTCACAGAGCCCGACGGCGGCCCGGCCGTCCCCGGCCTCCACATGCAGATACGACAGATTGGCCAGGACGTAGGTCTGAAGATCGGGATCGGCGACGGTCTGCGCTTCGGCCAGCGCGGCGGAGTGCCAGGCCCGCGCCTCACCCCACTCCCCCACGTCCTGGTGCAGCCACCCGGCGAGCACGGCGTAGGCGGCACCGACCCGCGTGAGGTCGTCCCGGACCGGGCTGTCGGCCCCCCGGGCGAGCCCGGTGACGAGCCGGTACTGCTCGGCGACGGTCCTGATCAGATCCCGGGGGTCGAGAAACATATCGGCGGCTGTGTGCCCGGCGAGTTGCCGGGTGAAGTAGGCGACATGCTGCGGATCGACCCACCGCCCTCCGGCAACAGCGGGCCCACCGGCGGCGACCACCGCTCCCACCGACCCGGCGGCGAGGAAGTGCCTGCGTTTCACGGGGTCCTCCAAGCGGATGGCGGAGGCGTCACGCCGTCTGTGCGAGGAAGTCCCGTACGAGCGGTACGCCCCGGTGGTCGGCGAGCTGGGTTCGGAGCTCGGTCAGACTGGACGTACCACGAGCGGACGAGACACCGCCCATGTACTCGACGGCCCGCTGCCCGGCGTCCACGGCGCCGTCCAGATCCCCCAGGCTGACCCTGGCCTGGCCCTCCCGGACAAGGTAAATGGCCGTATCGCGCGGAACCTCCTCGGCGTGGTGGGTGGATGTCCATTCCTCTGTCGCCGCCGCGTAGTGCGTGAGGGCGTCGGCAGGCCGACCGAGGTTGAGCGCGCAGGAGCCGGCGTGCATATACATTTCGCCGAGGTTGACCCAGTACAGGCATTCGGGCTCGTCGCCCGGAGCCCGGTCGCGGGCACTGTCGTACGCGTCGAACGCCGCGCTGAGGGCGCGTTCGGAAGCGCGCTGCTCCCCCGCGCGGGCATGGGCCCGTGCGAGCCGCGCGTACAGCATGGCCTTCATGGTCGGCGATCCGAGCCGGTCGGCGTGACCGAGGGCGGTGGTCACGAGGTCCGCGGCGCCTCGGGGGTCGCCGGTGTTGTAGCGCAAGATCGCCCAGAAGGCCATGGTGTTCGCGGTGACCACCGGGTCCCCCGAGGAGGCCGCGGCGCGCAGGGCGGCCACGTAGTACTCCTCGGCCAGGCCGTGACGTCCGGAGTCGTACGCGGTCCAGGCGCAGATCCGCCCCGCCTCTGCCGCGTTGCTGTAGAGGCGTCGGCCGATCGGTTCATCGAACGTGGTGGTCTTCAGCATCGTGACGATGAGCTGAAGCTGGGCGCGAGCCGACGCGTGGACCTGGCCGGAGCCGAGTTGGTCGTCCTGTCGCCGCAGGGTCGACAGGGACTGTTCGAACAATGCCGGTGTGGCCGTACCGATGCGGCGCCCGTGCGACTGGGCTACCGCCGGTTCGGCGGTAGCGACCCCGGCGAGTACCGGGGTTACCCCGGTGACGACGAGAAATCCCCTGCGATCCATGGATCCTCCAGCAGTGGCGACGTAGTCGAGCAGTTCGATCGTGGCGGCCGGGTTCCACCCGGCGTTCAGCAGTTGTCGATCTCCCATACACGCGAGGCGCAGCCATTCGGGCCAGGGCCGGGCCGTGATCTCCTCCTCCGGAACACCGTGCAGCACCGCCATCGCCCGCTGCGCGGACATCTCCGGTACGACACCACCCCGGGTCCAGCGTGTGACCCGCTTGCGGTCCCGGGCGATCGGCCCGTACCCGAGGCGCTGATGCACCGCCCCTAAGCGAGTCAGATAGTCCGTGGCCGACCAGCCCTGACGGTGTAACAGGTAGGCCAACGGGTGCTCGTCGATGCTCACTTCCTCAGCATGCCCGCCGCACGGCGCATGTGAAGCCGGACGGGCCAATCGGCGGCCACAAGGGCACAGCCGGTAACACCCGCATCCGCCCGGCGCCGGGTCACGCCGTCTGGGCGAGGAAGTCCCTTACCAGCGGCGCTGAACCGTGGTCGGCTAGCTTGGCCCGGAGGTCGGTCAGACCGGACGTACCGCGAGCGGACGAGACACCGCCCATGTACTCGACGGCACGACCGGCCGTGTCTACGGCCCCGTCGAGGTCGCCGGTCGCGATGTACGCCCCGGCGGTGCGCGTCAGCCGCAGGGCGACCGCCCGGGGATATGCCTGGCCGTCGTACGCCTCCGCCCGGTGCGCCCCGGGGATCGCCTCGTACCGGGTCAGCGCCTCGCCCGGGTTGCGGAGGTCGGTCGCGTTGCTGGCCGCCCAGCTGTACAGCTCGCCGAGGTTGACCCAGTAGACACAGTCCTGGTCGTCCTCGGGCTTCCGGTCCCGGGCAGCGTCGTACGCGCCGAACGCGGCGTCGAGGGCCCGCTCGGAGGCTCGTTCCTCGCCCGCGCGGGCGTGGGCGCGCGCCAGGCGGGCGTACAGCATCGCCTCCATCCGGGGCGAGCCGAGGTTCCGGGTGCGGCTCAGCGCGTCGGTGACGAGTGCGATCGCGCCGCGCGGGTCGCTGCCGGAATAGCGCGCGATGGCCCAGAACGCCTGGGTGTTGGCGGCCACCACATGATCGTCGGCGGTCGCCGCCGCCCGGAGCGCGGCCAGGTAGAACTCTTCGGCGAGGGCCTGCTGTCCCGAGTCGTAGGCGGTCCATCCGCAGATCCGGGCGGCCTCGGCCGCGGCGCCGTACAACCGGCGGCCGATGTCCGCCGGGTAGGCGGTCGTCTTGAGCGTTGTGGTGATCAGCCGGAGCTGCGCCCTGGCCGAGGCGTGGACCTGGCCCGAGCCGAGTTGGTCGTCCTGGCGCCGCAGGAGCGCGAGGGACTGTTCGAACAGGGCGGGTGTACTCGCCCCGATCCGGCGGCCGTTCGCCACCGCGATGGCGGGTTCGGCACCGGCGGCTCCGGCCAGCACCGGGGCTATGCCCGTGACGACGAGAAATCCCCTGCGATCCATCGGTCCTCCCGCGGCGAGGCGGTCCAGTAGGTCGATCGTGGTGGTGGCGACCCATTCGGCGTCGAGAGCCGCCCGGTCGTGGACGCATGCCAGCTTCAGCCATTCGGGCCACGGCCGGGCCGTGATCTCCTCCTCCGGAACACCGTGCAGCACCGCCATCGCCCGCTGCGCCGTCATCTCCGGTACGACTCCACCCCGCGTCCACCGCGTCACCCTCTTGCGGTCTCGGGCGATCGGCCCGTAACCGAGCCGCTGATGCACCGCCCCCAACCGGGCCAAATACTTCGTGGCCGACCAGCCCTGACGGTGCAGCAGATAGGCCAACGGATGCTCTTCGATGCTCACTTCCTCAGCATGCCCACCGCGCGGCGTATGTGAAGGCCGATCGCGCCTCCGGCGGACACAAGGGCACAGCCGGTAACAGTCGGGGCACGGCTGGGCACGCGAATCCCCTCCTCAGCATTCCCGGCGAGGGCGAAGGTATGGCGCATGACGAACCAAACGAAGCGGAACCCACGGAGGTGGTCCGGTTGACCCACCCCACGGAAGCCGCGCCGACCGTCGCCGCCGCGGTCGTCGCCCGCGACGGTGCCGTCCTGCTGGTGCGCCGTCGGGCCCGGCCGCCCGGTTGGGCGCTCCCCGGCGGGTGGATCGAGACCGGTGAGACCGCCGCCCGCGCGGCCGTACGGGAGACACGCGAGGAGACCGGGGTCTGCGTCACGGCGGGCGAGTGCGTCGGGCAGCGGACCCACCCCGTGTCCGGGCGCCGGATCGCGTACATCGCGTGCGCGGTCGCCGGTGGTACGGACCCCACGCCCCGGGTGGCCGCCCCGGCCGAGATCGACGGAGTCGTCTGGGCTCCGGTCGAACGGCTGAGCGGCTATCTGCGCGAGGTGTACGCCCCGGTCCGCAAGCACCTCGAATCCTGCCCGAACGCCTACCGGCTCGACCTGGTGGGCATCGCGCGGGATGTGGAACGGGGCCTGCGGCTCGCGTGGGACGGCGACCCGGAGGACCCCGCCTTCGACCTGCTGCGCAGCCGGATGCGGGAACACATCACGGCGCTGGCGGCGCCGTCGGAGGAGTACGGCCGCGATCTGCCGGGCCGGCCCGGGGAGGTGGTCCGGGACACCGTCCGGTACGCGCGCCGGATCGTGGCGTTACGCGGGGACGACGGCGTGGCCACCCTGGTCCGGCTCTCCCGGCTGACCGAGACACTGGCGTCGTACGTCATCGCGGGCCGGGGCGACCGGTGAGCGGGGGCGAAGGGGTCGGCGCGGCGGCTGTCCTCAGCGGCGCGGTCCTGGCCGGGCTCGCCTTCCTGACGGTCATCGTCCAGGGCGAACTGACCGAAGACCCGCCACCGGACACGTCGGTTCTCGACTCCCCCGATCCGCCGCCGGGCTCCTACGACTGATCCGCACCCGGCTCGGGCGGATCGACCACGAACGTCCCGATACCGATCTCGGCCCGGACGACGCGCTCGGCCTTCAGATGCGCCAGCACCTTCTGCGCCGTCGACGCGGCCACCCCGAACTCCGTGGACAGTTCGACGACGGACGGTACGCGACTTCCGACCGGGTACGTCCCGTCATCGATCCGCTCCATGACGAGCTGGGCGATCTGCCGCCAGACGGGGCGGGTGCGGTCGAGGTCGTGCTTCATTCCATCGAACCTAGATAGCCGCGGTCTACCGCGCGACCGCAGTACAGTGCGGTTAACCGCGGTAGACCGCGGTAGGGAACATCACGCGAAAAGCCCCCGCAGCCGGTGGAGCGGCCCGGGGGCACGGACGACCAACCCATTCGAAGGGCATCGCCATGCCGAAGCGTACAGACGACCGAAACCCCAGGGGCAGCGCCCCGCCACACCACCCCGCGACGGCCCCGGACCCGGCCCCGCCCGCCGCACCGGAAGCGGCCTGGCGCCGTTGCCGCTGCGGTGGCCCGGCCTGTCCGGAGACACCACCGGGCCCGATCGTGGAGGTACCGATGACCCGAACGGTCGAGGCGACCATCGCCCGAATCCGTACGGCACTGCTGGGACCGCACACCGCAGCGCCCCAGGACGGCGGGCCCGACCGTGACTAGCCCCTCCCCCGCTCCCGGCCCCCAGCTCTGCCAACGCTGCGGCGACCCGGTCGAGGCCACCGACGAGAACCGCATCTGGTGGGACGACAGCGCCTCGGGCTGCCGCCCCCCGATGTGGATCCACCCACAGTGCGCCCCACCGAAACCACCCGCCTGACACCACCCCGGGCACCCGATGAACCCGCCCCGGCCCGTGCTCCCCGTCACGGGCCGGGGCGTTCTTCATCACACGCGACGGAAGGCGCCGTACGACCGGTTGGCGCCAGCATCCCCGGAACAACGAAACCTAGGGCGTCCCGTAGCAACCCTGTGGTCAGCCGGGCAACACTAAGGGGATGACCGTGCAGCCCCCTCCGTTATCAACTGCGTATGAGTTGCTGTGTACGCGGTACGCCAGACGACTCCCGGCGCGGCTCGAAGATCTGGCCGGTTGCGCGCACGGAACGATCGATCTTCCGCTGCACGTGGCCTGGTCGGGCCGCCGCTCCTACGGGCTGGATCAGCCGCGATCCCGGATGGGCCTGTACCGGACTGTCCTGGCCGAGGGCCAGAGCCAGGACCTGATCGACTACCTGAATCGGGACCTGCTCGTCGAGCAGTGGCCCGTGCTGCGCACATTGGTCAGCCGCCCGATCAGAGACGTATGGGAAGGCTCATTCCCCGAACTCCCCCGAACAGACAGCGGCAAGCCTGGGCCCTGAACTGGGCAAACGACCTCACCAATCGGCTCCACGCCGAGGACTTCACCGACGACCACCGACTAACTCGGGCGTGGTTGCGAATCGATCAACCCAACAGCGCCAAGATGCTGGAGATGGCTGCCTAGGGACCGCTCCGGAGGGGGCGGATTCATCCCCGCGTGCGCGGGGAGCAGAGCAGAGCCAGAAGGCCCGTGATCATCCGGCGGGGACCATCCCCGCGTGCGCGGGGAGCAGCTTCGGCGATCCGGTCGCGTAGCGGGTCGGGTGGGACCATCCCCGCGTGCGCGGGGAGCAGCCTTGTTATCGGGCGACGGCATGAGGTCGCCGAGGACCATCCCCGCGTGCGCGGGGAGCAGGAACGGATCTGCGAGCCGGAGACCGCCAAGTCGGGACCATCCCCGCGTGCGCGGGGAGCAGGGGCTGCTTGTCCTCGACCCCGATGGCGGGCAGGGACCATCCCCGCGTGCGCGGGGAGCAGACTTCCTGACCTGCTACTTCTCCTGGCATCGGCACCGTTTTACATTACTTCCGCCGACTCCGGCGAAAGCCTCAGAATCCATGAAATCCGCCCAATCTCACGACAGTTGAGACAGCGGCCATCACCCACTCCGCGATCCTACGAGGCCGGACCGACGGCGCGCCCCGGGACCCGCACAGTGTCTCCGACAGCCCGGCGTCACCTCAGGTGTCGGGTGAAGAACCGCGCCGCCGCCTCCCCCGCGAACTGCGGGACGCCGGTGTGGCCGCCCGTATTGGCGTGCAGCGTCTTCTCCTTCGAGCCGAAGGCGTCGAACAGGTTCAGGGCCGCCTGGCGGTCGTTTCCCTCGTCGTCCCACTGCAACAAAACGTGGAGCGGAATGGTGACCCGGCGGGCCTCCTCGAACATGGCGCGGGGGACGTAACTCCCGGCGAAGAGAACAGCCGCCGCGATACGCGGCTCGACCACCGCGAGCCGGACGCCGATCGAGATCACCCCACCCGAGTAGCCGACCGGGCCGCCGGTCTCGGGCAGGCACAGAAGGGCGTCAAGGGCCTCCTGCCATTCCGGAACGGCCCTGTCGACCAAGGGGAGGACGAGGGCGTCGATGATCTCGTCGCCGACCGCCTCTCCGGCCGCCAGTGCGCGGCGTAGGTCGGTGACGGCCTGTTCGGTGCCGGGCAGACGAGGTCGCTGTCCGCTTCCGGGAAGTTCGATGGTCGCCGTGGCGAAGCCGTCCGCCGCGGCCTGTCGGGCGCGGGCCACCAGGCGGGGGTACATCTGGCGCAGTCCGAGAGGAGGCGGGCTGAGCAGAATGAGCGGCAGCGGCAGCGGCGCGAAGACGGGCGCGGACGCGGATCCGGGCGTCCACAGGATGCCGGGGATCTCGCCGAGAACGAACTCACGCTCCAGGAAAGCGCCGTCGAGAAGCCGTTCAGAGGTGAACCGCATGATCGTGCCTTTCGGGAGTGTCACGGAACGGCACTCCCGGACGATCTATCGCCCGACCGCGACCCCGGAGAGGAGTACCCATGTCGATACGTTCACGGGTACCACCTCCTCGCTCTGCTGCACGGCCTCCGGGAACGTAGCAGTGGGCCCGTGGCTCCGCCAACGCCTTTTCACGCGATCGCCGCGGCCCACGGGCATGACGGCACCACACCGACTATTGCGGGTCCGGGCCTCGGACCGGCCTGGGGCCTGAGAGCAGCGGCGCGGCGCCTTCCCCGGTTGCCGCGGCGGCGATCGCGTGGTGGCGGTACTCGCGAGGTGCCAGGCCGTACGCGTGGTGGAAGCTGCGGGTGAACGCGGCAGGGGAGCCGAACCCCCACCGGAGTGCGATGTCGCCGATGGGTGTGCCGACGAGTGCCGGGTCCGCGAGGTCGCGGCAGGCGGCCTCCAGCCGGAGGCGCCGGATCGTCGCGGCGACCGTGGCGTCCTGGTCGCGGAACAGCCGGTGAAGGAATCTGAGCGAGATGTGGTGTGCCGAGGCCACCGCCGTCGGCGTCAGAGCCGGGTCGTGGAGGTGGGCGCGGATGAACGCCTGGATCCGCAGCGTCAGGGCGTGCGTCCTGGACTCCGGGGGCAGTGAGCCTTCTGCGTCCAGCGCGCTCGCGAACAGCGCGGCCACCAGGTCGATGGCGACGGTGGCCAGCCTCGGGCCGTCCGACGGCCGGAAGGAGTGCGTGTCGGCGGTGAGCCGGGTGAGGAATGCCGTCAGCAGCGCGCCGAACCCTTCCTGGGCGGAGTGTCCGCGCACGCGGCGGAGCTTGTCCGTCGGCAGCGGGATGAGATCCCTCGGGACGTCGAACGCGATGCCCTCCTGCGTACCGTCGACTCTCACGTCCATGGGCCGTGAGCTGTCGATGAAGCAGATGTTGTAGGGGGCGCACGACGCCTGGTGGTCGCCTTGGGTGACGTTCAGTGACCCGTGGATGGGTATCGAGATGTTGATCCGTTCGGGGTCCGACTGTCTGACGAGCCTGGCGGTCCGTACGAAGCGGGCCGGCTGGTACCGGGACGGCCAGACGGTCAATCCGCCGAACTCCAGCAGCCGCAGGGTCGCCCGGAAGTCGTCCCGGTGCTCGCTGTCCAGTTCCACCGGCGCGTGTGCCCGCTGCACCAGCTCGCGCCAGGATTCGAACCGGTCCTCCGCGGGCACGTCCTCACTCCGGAAAACAGTCTCGATCACGCGTTCCCCCTCAGTCGGCGGAGACCGGCATCCGAACCGGCCCCTCCGCAGGCACTTCCGCCTCCGATGAGCCGGATGCCCCGCTTTGCGGGATCCCCTCGCGGCACCCGCTCACCTGGGATTATGCGGCCGGTCGGCCCAGCGTCATGAACGGATCACCCGCCCCGAGCGGGCCGAGGCGCCGGGCGGAGGCGCCGGACACCCCGCGATCCCGCGCGCCGGAGACACGACAGCGCGCCCCGGAACACACGCGGAGGTTCCGGGGCGCGCCAGTCGAGGGGGGCGGGGCCGTCAGCCGAGGGCGCGGACCGCCTGGTAGTAGGTCCAGGCCGTGCTGTTGCAGGCCGTCTTCGTCGCGCCCGTGTAGCCGTTGCAGGCGCGCTTCAGGTCCTCGTAGAACGCGCTGTCGAGGCGGGCCTTGTTGGCGCTGAAGGAGCCGGCGGCCTTGTAGTTGCGGTAGCCGAAGTCGTGGCGGGCGCAGGAGGACGCGAAGGGGAAGCCGAAGGGGTTGTCGGGTGAGCTGGAGCAGTAGTCCGTGGTCCAGTTGAAGCCGTACGCGGCCCAGGCGCCCTGGTTGCGGTTGGCCGCCGCCCAGGCGTTGTAGCTGCTGGCGCTGGTCTGGGTCCAGCTGGAGAGGACCCGCGGCTTGTCCGCGGGGGCGGCACTGGCGGGGGTCGCGAGGATCGTGGCCGTCAGTGCGGCCGATGCCGCGGTGGCGAGGGTCGCCGAGAGGGTGCGACGCATGGGGAGAGTCCTTTCGGGGAGCAGGTGTTGCCCGGGCCCGGCGGTCGCCGGGTGCGGGAGCCTGGGGTGTCCGTACCGCCGTCTGATCAAGGGGCGGGGACTGAGCGGGAGTTACGCGCGACGTGCGTAGAAAGCGTTTGCTGTTCCGGGGATACCCCGGGTGGGTGACCGTTACGGCACCCGGCGGCGCCGGATGGGCGGCCGGGGGTGGTGAACCCGGCCGCCCGTCCGGTCAGTCGAGCGAGTCCAGCCACTCCTCCACCGCCGACGCGGTCGTCGCCGCGTCGCCCTCGACCATGCTGAAGTGGTCGCCGGGGACGGTCTTCTCGGCGTCGGCGCGGCGCCAGGTGGTCTCCCACCGGGTGTCGTCACCGGCGTCGCGGGCCGGGGCGGTGGTCTCGTCGGCGGCCGGGACGAACCGGTCGGCCGCGCGGACCAGCAGGGTCGGGGTGGTGATCTCGGGTGCGGGGAAGTCGGGCAGCAGGCTCATGTAGCGGGCCATCGCGGTGAGCGTGGTGTTCGTACCGGCCTGGCCGTACCACTCCTCCCGGGTGAGGGCGCCGATCGCGACGTCCGCCGCGAAGTCGGCCCGGTTCGCCTCGTCGTCGGCGGCGGTGTCGCCGGTGTCGGTGACGGGGTAGGTGTCGAGCAGGACGACCGCGCGGACCGGGGTCCCGGCGCGCTCCAGCCGGTCGGCGACCGCGTAGGCGAGGACGCCGGACGAGGAGTAGCCGAGCAAAACCGGCGGGCGGTCCGGGGTGGTGGCGCGGCGGACGGACTCGGCGAGTACGTCGACGACCGCGTCCGCCGTCTCGGGCAGGCCCTCGTCGGCGCCGAAGCCGGGTACGGGCAGGGCCGCGAGGCCCCGTACGCCCCGGAAGGACGCGCCGAGCCGGGCGAACTGGTAGGGGCCGCCCATCGCGGCGGGCGTGCAGAGCGCGATCACCCCGGGGCGTTCGGTGTCGTCGGTGAGGCGGACGGCCTCCGGGATCCGTCCGGCGTCCTCGGCGGAGGTGAATCCGGGCCGGAGGTTGGCGACCCAGTGGAGCAGTCCGAGGCCGTCCTGGACCCGTCCGGCGCGTACCGCCTCGCGGAAGAGGGCCGGGACGGAGTCCGCGTTCTCGTCCGGGCCCGCCGGGCCGGTCTCCGCGGGGCCGGTGGCGTCGGTGTCGGGCGCCGCTTCCTGGAGGACCGTCGCGAGATGGCCCGCCAGCCCCGCCGGGCTGCCGTACTCGAAGACGGCGGTGGCGGCCAGATTGAGGCCGGTGACGCTGTTGAGCCGGTTCCGCAGCTCGACGGCGGTCAGCGAGTCGAACCCGGATTCGAGGAAGGTGCGGTGGGTGTCGATGGTCTCGTCGTCGCTGTAGCCGAGGAGTGCCCCCGCGTGCTCCAGGACCAGGGCGACCAGCGCCTTCTCGAGCGGTTCGGGGGCGAGTCCGGCGAGCCGCCCGCGCAGTCCGGCCGCGTCGCCCGCCGTCGACGCGACCCGGGAAGCGGCCCGGCGGGCCGGGGCGACCAGGGCGCGGAAGACGTGCGGGACGTACGCGTCGGCTCCGGCCTGCTTGCCGCCGGTGATCCGCATGGGGACGAGCAGGGCCTCGGGCCTGGCGGTGGCCGCGTCGAAGAGGGCGGTGCCCTCGTCGTCGGAGAGGGGTGCCATGCCCTCGCGGGCCATCCGGGCCCGGTCGGTGTCGGTGACCTTCGCGGTGGCGGCTCCGGCGGCGGACCACAGGCCCCAGGCCAGGGACTGGCCGGGGAGCCCGTGGGCGCGCCGGTGGGCGGCGAGGCCGTCGAGGAAGGCGTTGGCGGCGGCGTAGTTGCCCTGGCCTGGGTTGCCCATGATTCCGGCGACGGAGGAGAAGGTGACGAACGCGCCGAGGTCCAGTTCGCGGGTGAGTTCGTGCAGATGCCAGGCCGCGTCGGCCTTGGGGGCCAGGACGGCGTTGAGTCGTTCCTCGGTGAGGGTGGCGACGGTGGCGTCGTCGACGACGGCCGCGAGGTGGACGACCGCCGTCAGCGGGTGGTCGTCGGGCACGGTCGCCAGGGCGGCGGCGAGCGCGTCGCGGTCGGCGGTGTCGCAGGCGAGCAGGGCGACTTCGGTGGCGCCGAGCCCGGTCAGCTCCTCGGCCAGGCCGGGGGCCTCGCCGCCGCGGGAGAGCAGCAGGAGCCGTCGTACGCCGTGGTGGGTGACGAGGTGCCGGGTCAGGAGTCGGCCGATGGCGCCGGTGGCGCCGGTGACCAGGGTGGTGCCTTCGGGGCCGAAGACCGCCGCGGGACCGCTGTCGCCGACCGCCGCGGCGGGGGCCTTGACGAGCCGTCCGCCGTACGCCTCGCCTTCGCGGAGTACGGTCTGCGGTTCGCCGCCCGCGAGGACGGCGGGCAGCAGCCGGAGCGACGCGGGGTGGTCGTCCACGTCGACCAGGACGACCCGGTCGGGGTTCTCGGACTGGGCGGACCGCAGCAGTCCCCGGGCGGCGGCGCCGGGGAGGTCGGTGACGTCCTCGCCGTCGAGGGCGGCGGCGCCCCGGGTGAGCAGGACGAGCGGGGCCGTACGGCCGGCTCCGGCGCCCAGCCAGTCGCGGAGGTCGGCGAGGGCGGACGCGGTGGCGCGGTGTACGGCGGCGGCCGGGTCATCGGCGTCGTCGGCACCGGCCGGATTCGTACGGTCGAGCAGTACGGCCCCGGGCCGGTCCCCGCTCGCGACGAGCGCCGCGAGATCGGCGTAGGTGTCGACGGCGAGCCCGGTGGAGCGCAGGGCGGTCGCCGCGACCGCCGGGTCCTGGCCGACGACGGCCCAGCGGGTGGCCAGGTCGGGGGTGCCGACGGGGACCTGGGTCCAGGCGAAGCCGTAGAGGGAGTCGTGGCGGCCCCGGGCGCCGTGCCCGGCGCTCGCGGCGCCCTCGTAGTCGGCGGCGCGGATCACCAGGGACTCGACGGCCGCGACGGGCGCGCCGGAGGGGTCGGCGATCAGCAGGGCGACGGTGTCGCCCGCGGTGGGGGTGACCCGGACCCGCAGGGTGCCGGCGCCGGTGGCGTAGAGGTCGACCCCGGTCCAGGAGAACGGCAGTCCGCCCGCGACCTCGATGCTTTCGGCGAGTCCGACGGCGTGCAGGGCGGCGTCGAGGGCGGCCGGGTGGAGGCCGAACAGGTCGGCCTGCTGGGCGGTGAGCCGGTCGAGGCGGACCTCGGCGTAGACCTCGGTGCCGAGCCGCCAGGCGGCGCGCAGGGCGCGGAAGGCGGGGCCGTAGACGATCCCGGCCTCCTCGAAGCCTTCGTAGAGGCCGTCGATGTCGATGGTCTCGGCTCCGGGGGGCGGCCAGGCGGTGAGGCCGTCGGGTTCGGGCGCGGCGCCGGGCAGCAGGCGTCCGGTGGCGTGCCGGGTCCAGGTGTCGGCGCCGTCGGGGCGGCTGTAGACGGTGACGGACCGGCCGCCGTCGTCGCCGGGTGTCCCGGCGACGGCCTGGAGTTCGGTCCGGCCCCGGCGGGCGAGGACGAGCGGGGCGCCGATGGTGAGGTCGGCGATCCGGTCGCAGCCGGTGGCGGCGCCGAGCTGGAGGGCGATCTCGACGAACGCGGCGCCGGGCAGCAGGGCCGTGTCGCCGAGGGCGTGGTCGGCGAGCCAGGGGTGGGTGGTGAGGGAGATCTTGCCGCCGCGGACGACGAGGTCGGATTCGGCGACGGCGACGGGGTCGCCGAGCAGCGGGTGGACGCCGCCGCTGCTGAGTCCGCCGGCGCCGCTGTCGCGGAGGGCGCCCATGTCGACGTCGGGCCAGTACCGCTTGCGGTGGAAGGCGTACGGCGGCAGGGGTACGGGGCGCCCGGCGCCGGTCCCGGCGGTCGCGCCGGGGAAGAGGCGTACGGGGTCGAGGTCGTAGCCGTCGGCGACCATCTGTCCGGCGGCGAGGTAGGCGGCCCGGACCTCGGGGTGGCCGTACCGCTGGACGGGGACGACGGAGATCTCGTCGGCGGGCCGGACGACGCAGAGCTGGACCATCCCGGCGAGGGTGCTGTCGGGGCCGAGTTCGACGAACCGGTCGACGCCCGCGGCCTCGGCGGCGCGTACCGCGTCGAGGAATCGTACGGTCCGGCGGCAGTTGGCGACCCAGTACTCCGGGTCGGCCAGCTCGTCGGCGTCGGCCTCGCGGCCGGTGACGGTGGAGACGAACCGGTAGCGGGGCGCCTCGTAGGAGAGCTCCTCGGCGATGTCGAGGAGGTCGTCGGTCATCTCGTCCATCAGGGGCGAGTGGGAGGCGTGCCGTACGGCCAGCCGCATGGCGCCCCTGCCCTGCTTCTTGCAGGCGGCGGCGACGGCGCCGACCTCGTCCTCCTCGCCGGAGAGCACCACGAGCCGGGGCCCGTTGATCGCGGCGATCCCGACGCCGTCGGTGAGGAGCGGCAGGACGTCCTCCTCGTGGGCGTCGACGGCGATCATCGCGCCGTCGGGGAGTTCGTGCATCAGCTGGCCCCGGTTGGCGACCAGGGTGACGGCGTCGGCGAGGGAGAAGACCCCGGCGGCGTACGCGGCGGCGATCTCGCCGACGGAGTGGCCGATGACGAACTCGGGGCGCTGGCCCCAGGACTCCAGCAGCCGGAAGAGGGAGACGCCGAAGGTGAAGACGGCGGCCTGGGTGAAGGTGGTCTGGTCGAGGAGCTGGGCGAGTACGGTGCCCTCGGCCGCGAACATGACCTCCTTGAGGGGCCGGTCGAGGTGGTCGTCGAAGAGGGCGCAGACCTCGTCGAGGGCATGGGCGAAGACCGGGTGGGCGGCGTACAGGTCGCGGCCCATGCCGGGGCGCTGGACGCCCTGTCCGGGGAAGAGGAACGCGGTGTCGCCGCGGCCGGGCCGGACGGTGCCGAGGGCGGCCCTGGGGGTCGTCCGGCCTTCGGCGACGGCGGTGAGGGCGTCGAGGAGTTCGGCCCGGTCGGCGCCGGTGACGGCGGCGCGGTGCGCGAACCGGGGGGCGCGGAGCGCGAGGGCGTGTCCGACGGCGTCGGCCGGGAGCCCGGGGTGGGCTTCGAGGTGGGCGACGAGGGCGGCGGCCTGGGCGGGCAGCGCTTCCTTGGTACGGGCGGTCAGCAGCCAGGGCGGGGGCGTACGGTCCCCGGACTCCCCCGCCCGGTCGGCGGGTTCGGCGGGCACGCCGTCGGAGTCGGCTTCGGGCGCCTGTTCCAGGATGAGATGCGCGTTGGTGCCGCTGTAGCCGAACGAGGAGACTCCGGCGCGGCGCGGCCGTCCCCGGTCGGGCCAGGGCAGGTTCTCGGCGAGCAGCCGTACGTTGCCCCGGGTCCAGTCGACCTCGGGGGTGGGGTCGTCGGCGAACCGGGAGCGCGGCAGGGTGCCGTGCCTCAGCGCCAGGACCATCTTGATGATTCCGGCGACACCGGCGGCGGCCTGCGGATGCCCCAGGTTGGACTTGACGGAGCCCAGCCACAGCGGCTGGTCCTCGGGCCGGTCCCGGCCGTAGGTGGCGAGCAGGGCCTGGGCCTCGATGGGGTCGCCGAGGGTGGTGCCGGTGCCGTGGCCGTCGACGGCGTCGACATCGGCGGAGGCGAGTCCGGCGACGGCGAGGGCGCGCCGGATGACCTGCTCCTGGGAGGGGCCGTTGGGTGCGGTGGGGCCGTTGGACGCGCCGTCGGAGTTGACGGCGCTGCCGCGGATCACGGCGAGTACCTCGTGGCCGTTGCGGCGGGCGTCGGAGAGCCGTTCGAGGACGATCATGCCGACGCCCTCGGCCCAGCCGACGCCGTCGGCGCTGCCCGCGTAGGACTTGCTGCGGCCGTCGGCGGCGGTGCCGCTGTCGTAGTGGGCGAACTGCTCCAGCGACGAGACGGTGGTGACACCGCCCGCGAGGGCGATGCCGCAGTCGCCGTTGCGCAGGGCCTGGGCGGCGAGGTGGACGGCGACCAGGGACGAGGAGCAGGCGGTGTCGATGGAGAGGGAGGGGCCTTCGAAGCCGTAGGTGTACGAGACCCGGCCGGAGACCATGCTGGTGAGGGAGCCGACGCCGAAGTAGAGGCCGTTGAGGTCGAGGGCGGCGAGCGGCCCCGGGTCGTAGGTGGTGGTCATGGCTCCGGCGAAGACGCCGGTGGTGCTGCCCTTGAGGGCGAGCGGGTCGAGTCCGGCGTTCTGGAGGGCCTCCCAGACGACTTCCAGCAGGGCGCGCTGCTGGGGGTCCATCATGATGGCCTCGTTGGGGCCTATGCCGAAGAACGCCGCGTCGAAGTCGGTGGCGTGGGGCATGAATCCGCCGCGCGGCTGGGTTCCGGCGGCGGCCAGGACCTCGGTCCAGTACTCCAGGTCCCAGGCCCGGTCGGTGGGCAGCGGGCCCGAGCCGTCGCCGCCGTCGACGAGGAGGCGCCACAGGTCGGCGGGTGAGGTGACCCCGCCGGGGTAGCGGCAGGCCATGCCGACGACGGCGATGGGCTCGTCGGCGCCGATGGTGATGGTCTCCACGGGTGCGGCGGCCGTCAGTTCGCCGAGGAGGGTGCCGAGGAGGTGGTCGGCGAGTTCGGCGGCGGACGGGTGGTCGAAGACGAGGGTGCTGGGGAGCTGGGCGCCGGTCGCGGCGCTCAGCCGGTTGCGGAGTTCGACGGCGGTGAGGGAGTCGAAGCCGAGGTCGCGGAAGGGCCGGTCGGCGTCGATGAGGTCCTTGGAGCCGTGGCCCAGGACTTCGACGACGCTGCCGAGGACGGTGTCGAGGAGGGCGGCCCGGCGCTTGTCGGCGGGGAGCTTGGCCAGTTCGGCGACGAGTCCGCCGCCGTCCGCCGGGTCGTCGGGGGCGCCCGCGGCCCGCCGGACGGCGGGGACCAGGCCGCGCAGCAGGTCACCGGCTCCGGCCGGGTCGGCGCGCAGGGCGGCGAGGTCCAGTTTGACGGGGACGAGGACGGGCCGGGGCGAGGCGAGGGCGGCGTCGAGGAGGGCGAGGCCCTCGTCGGCGGTGAGGGCGGGCAGTCCGGTCCTGGCGCCCTGCGGGGCCATGCCGTCGGCCTCGGCCCACTGGCCCCAGGCCAGGGAGTGGGCGGGCAGCCCGGCGGCCCGGCGGTGGACGGCGAGGGCGTCGAGGTAGGCGTTGGCGGCGGCGTAGTTGCCCTGGCCGGGGGCGCCGAGTACGCCCGCGGCGGAGGAGAAGAGGACGAAGGCGGTCAGGTCGGCGTCGCGGGTGAGTTCGTGGAGGTGCCGGGCGGCGTCGGCCTTGGGCCCGAGGACGGTGTCCAGGCGTTCGGGGGTCTGGGAGGCGATGACGCCGTCCGCGAGAACGCCCGCGCAGTGCACGACGGCGCCGACGGGGTGTTCGGCGAGCAGGGCCTCGGTGGCGCTACGGTCGCCGAGGTCGGCGGCGACCAGGTCGGCGCGGGCGCCGAGTTCGGCGAGTTCGGCGACGAGGCCGGCGGCGCCGTCGGCGGCCGGTCCGCGCCTGCTGACGAGCAGCAGCCGGCGGACGCCGTACCGGTCGGCGAGGTGGCGGGCGACGAGCCTGCCGAGGGCGCCGGTGCCGCCGGTGACGAGGACGGTCCGGTCCGGATCGAACGGGGTGGCCTGGTCATCGGCGGGGGCGACGGCCGCGCGGGCGAGCCGGGGCACGTGGACCGTACCGCCGCTGCCGCCCCGCAGGGCGTACGCGGACTCGCCGAGGGCCAGCAGTCCGGGCAGGGCGGTCCGGACGGCGGTCTCGTCGTCGGTGTCGGCCAGGACGATCCGGTCCGGGTTCTCGGACTGGGCGGAGCGGGCCAGGCCGAGGGCCGCGGCGGCGGCCGGGTCGGTGATGTCCTCGCCGGGCAGGGCGACCGCGCCTTCGGTGAGGACGACGAGCCGGGCGGTCCGCGGGGCCTCGCCGCCGGTCCACCGCTGGACTGCCGTGAGGACCTGGAGGGTGGCGGCGCGTACGGCGTCGGGCCCGGTGCCGCCGGTGAGCCGGAGGACGGTCGCGTCGGCATCCGCGACCGCGTCCGTGGTCGCGTCGGCCGGGTAGTCGGTGACGGTGACGGCCGGGGCGTCCGGGACGGACACGGCGGTCCAGTCGACGGCGAACAGCGCGTCACCGGTGATGTCCCCGCCGGTCGCGGCGGCGGCGCGGGCGAGCTGCTCGTCCGAGACGGGCCGCAGGGTCAGCGCGCCGACGGAGGCCACCGGGCGGCCGGTGACATCGGCGAGTTCGAGGGCGACGGTACGGCCGCCGCCGGGCGCGGGCCCGTCGCCGGTGGGCCGGACCCGGACCCGTACGGCCGACGCCCCGGCCGCGTACAGCTCCACATCGGCCCAGGCGTACGGCAGCTCGGTGGCGCCGTCGCCCTCGTCGGCGGGCCCGGCGAACCCGATGGCGTGCAGGGCGGCGTCGAAGACGGCCGGGTGGAGGCCGAAGTCCTCGGCGGTGGCGCGGGCGTTCTCCGGCAGCGACACCTCGGCGAAGATCTCGTCACCGGACCGCCAGACGGCGCGCAGCCCCCGGAAGAGGGGCCCGTAGGAGGAGCCCCGGGCGGCCAGTTCGTCGTACATCCCGTCGATGTCGACGGGCTCGGCCCCGGCGGGCGGCCAGACCGACAGATCGATCGGGGAGATCCCGCTGCCGGGCAGCAGGGCGCCGGTGGCGTGCTGGGTCCACGGGGTGTGCTCCCCGGCGCCCTCGCGCCGGGAGTGGACGCCGATCGACCGCGTACCGTCGTCGGCGGCGGGCCCGGCGACGATCTGGAGCCGTACCGCGCCCTCCTCGGGCAGGACCAGCGGGGCGTGCAGCGCCAGATCGCGGACCCGGCCGCAGCCGACCCGGGCGCCCGTTCCGGCGGCCAGCTCCACGAAGGCCGTACCGGGCAGCAGGACGGCCCCGCCGACGGCGTGGTCGGCGAGCCAGGGGTGGGTGGCAGTGGAGAGCCGGGCGGTGACCACGAGTTCGCCGGAGTCGGCGAGCAGGGTCGCGGCGCCGAGCAGCGGATGGTCGACGGGATCGAGGCCGAGGGACGTCGGGTCGCCGCCCGCGGCGCCCTCCAGCCAGAAGCGCTCCCGCTGGAAGGCGTAGGTGGGCAGTTCGGCGGCGCGGGCGCCGCGCGCGCCGAAGTAGGCGGCCCAGTCGAGGTCGACGCCCCGGGTGTGGAGCTGCCCGAGCGCGGCGGCCAGCGCCGTCGGCTCGGGCCGGTCGCGGCGCAGCAGGGACGTCACGACCGGGTTGTCGGCGGCGCCGGTCAGACATTCCTGCACCATGGCGGTGAGTACGCCGTCGGGGCCCAGCTCCAGGAAGCGGTTGACGCCCTCGGCGCGCAGCCCGTCGACGGCGTCGCGGAAGCGGACGGAGTGCCGCAGATGCCGGACCCAGTAGTCGGGGGTACGCAGATCGTCGCCCTCGGCGAGCCGGCCGGTGACGGTGGAGACCACCGGGATCCGCGGCTCGTGGAAGGTGAGCCCGGCGGCGACGGCCCGGAACTCGTCGAGGATCGGCTCCATCATCGGGGAGTGCGCGGCATGGCTGACCCGGAGCCGCTTGGTGCGGTGGCCCCGGTCGGCGAGGGCGGCGGCGACCGTGTCGGCCTCGACGGCGTCGCCGGAGACCACCACGGAGCCGGGGCTGTTGACGGCCGCGATCCCGACCCCGTCGGTCAGCAGCGGCCGTACGGTCTCCTCGTCGGCGTTGATCCCGATCATGGCGCCGCCCTCGGGCAGGCCCTGCATCAGCCGGCCGCGCGCGGCGACCAGCCGGGCGGCGTCGGCGAGGGAGAGCACACCGGAGACATGGGCGGCGCTGAGTTCGCCGGTGGAGTGTCCGGCGAGCAGCCCGGGGGTGAGGCCCCAGGACTCCAGCAGCCGGAAGAGGGCGACCTCGAAGGCGAAGAGTCCGGCCTGGGCGTAGCCGACCCGGTCCAGGGCCTCGGCATCGCCGTCGATCATGGGGCGCAGGGGCCGGTCGAGGTGGGCGTCAAGGGCGGCGCAGACCTCGTCGTAGGCGGCGGCGAAGACGGGGAAGACGGCGCTGAGTTCCCGGCCCATGCCGAGGCGCTGGGCGCCGCCGCCGGGGAAGAGGAAGGCGGTGAGGGAGTCGCCGCGGGCCACGCCGCGTTCGATGCCCGGTACGGGGGTGTCGTCGGCGAGCCCGGTCAGGGCCTCGATCAGCTGGTCGCGGTCCTCGCCGACGAGCGCGGCCCGGTACTCCAGCGGGGAGCGGTGCTCGGCGAGGGCGAGACCGGTGTCCAGGGGGTGGTCGGCGGGCCGGTCGCGGAGGAAGTCGAGCAGCCGGGCGGCCTGGGCGCGCAGGGCGTCCCGGTTGCGGCCGGAGACCAGCCACGGCAGGGCGCCGGGGATCCGCTCGGCGGGCTCCGTGCCCCCGGCTTCATCGGCGGCGGGCTCGGCGGGGGCCTGCTCCAGGATGACATGGGCGTTGGTGCCGCTGAGGCCGAAGGAGGAGACCCCGGCCCGGCGCGGCGCGCCGTCGTCGGTCTCCCACGGCACGGCCTCGGTGAGCAGCCGGATCCCGCCCCGGTCCCATTCGATGTGGCGGCTGGGCCGGTCGATGTTGATGGACCGCGGGAGGACGCCGTGCCGCATCGCCAGCACCATCTTGATCACACCGGCGACTCCGGCGGCGCCCTGGGTGTGGCCGAGGTTGGACTTCACCGAGCCCAGCCACTGCGGCCGGTCCGCGGGCCGGTGCCGCCCGTACGCGGCGAGCAGCGCGTCGGCCTCGATGGGGTCGCCCAGTTCGGTGGACGAGCCGTGGGCCTCGACCACGTCGATCTGGTCGGGGGCGAGCCGGGCGTTGGCCAGGGCCTGGCCGATCACCCGCTGCTGCGCGGGACCGTTGGGCGCGGCGATGCCGTTGCTCGCGCCGTCCTGGTTGATGGCGCTGCCCCGGATGACGGCCAGCACCTCGTGCCCGTTGCGGCGGGCGTCGGAGAGCCGTTCGAGGAGGAGGACGCCCGCGCCCTCGGACCACGAGGTGCCGTCGGCGGACTCGGCGAACGGGCGGCAGCGGCCGTCGCGGGAGAGATTGCCGTCGATGCTGAACTCGACGAAGGTCCGGGGGCTGGACATCACGGAGACCCCGCCGGCCAGCGCCAGCGGGCACTCGCCCTGCCGCAGCGACTGCACCGCCAGATGCAGGGCGACCAGCGACGACGAGCAGGCCGTGTCGAGGGTGACGGCGGGCCCCTCCATGCCGAAGGTGTACGAGACGCGTCCCGAGACCGGCCCCGACGAGCCGTAGCTACCGGGGTAGTTGTGGTACATCACGCCGTTGAACACCCCGAGGGGGCTGCCCTTGACGGAGCGCGGCGGGATGCCCGCGCGCTCCAGCACCTCCCAGGTGGTTTCCAGCAGCAGCCGCTGCTGGGGGTCCATGAGCAGGGCGTCGCGGGGGCTGATGCCGAAGAAGTCGGCGTCGAAGTCGGCCGCGTCGTGGAGGAAGCCGCCCTCGCGGACGTACGTCGAACCCGGCCGCTGCCCGGTCGGGTCGTAGAGCCGCTCCAGATCCCAGCCCCGGTCGGTGGGGAACGGCCCGATGGCGTCCTCACCGGCGGACAGCAGCCGCCACAGCCCCTCCGGGGAGGTGATCCCGCCGGGGAAGCGGCACGCCATGCCGACGATCGCGATCGGCTCCCGCTCGGCCTCCGTCAGCTTCCTGTTCTGCTCCCGGAGCCGGTCGGCCTCTTTGAGCGACGCACGCAACGCCTCGACCAGTCGGTCCTCGGACGTGCTCATGTGAACCCCCACGTCATTGCCGGTCGCGGGCCTGCCCTCACACGCGGGTCGGCGGCCCCGGGGCCGGTGACGGTCTCCGCCGCGCGTCCGGCCCGCGACCGGGTCGGCGCCGGAGGGCGCCGGGGCGGGCGGGTCGTACTGCGTCGTCGGGTGCGCCGCGGTGTCCCCGGCGGACGGAACGCGAATTCCCGGTGATCCGTTTCCGGAATTCCTGGGATCTCTCGTTCGCCGCCGGTGGTACGCGGTCGCCGTCACGGCCGGGAATCCGCCGGTTCCGGCGGCCATTTCGGCCGCCCGGACCTCGCGTCAGGGAATTCTCTCAGCCCTGCCCGTCGTCTTGGTTGATGCCTTGTCAGCGACGCCACCCTACGATCGCGGACCGCCGGGTCCCCACCCCTAGCCCGGCGATCAGTACCCCTCAGTCGGCCCGGACGCCCCGCCGGAAGGATCACGCGAAAGGGGCGCGGGTCACCCGTGGCCGCTTAGGGGTCCGGGGGTACGGGAACGGGCCCGTCCCCCTTGTCCCGGCCCGCGGGTCCGGGCCGCCCGGCCGGGTCCGGGGCGGGGAGTTAGGGGTTGTCCGGCCCGGCCGGGCACTGGCACATTCGGGACCCGGCCGGGAATTCACCGGGGAATCGAGGACGGTTCCGGAAAGACAGTCGGTGAATCCCGGCTCGGCGGTTCGGGAACACGTCCGATATCCCTTCCGGATTCTTTCGCATCTCCTGGGATTCCTCCGGCCGGGCCGTACGCACGGGCGGGCCATTTCCGCTTTCCCGTGCTCCGCCGCACGCCCGAAATCCAGGTCAGCGGACCGCCTGATACAGCGCGTCCGGCCACAGACCGCGTCCGAACCGTGGAGGTCCGTTGCCAGCCCCTCAACAGAGCCGGAACGTCGTCGTCCTGGGCGCCGGTGTCATGGGTACCGGCATCACGGCACTGGCCCTCGGCTCCGGCGTCTCCGTCACCCTCGTCGACGTCACCGAGCCGATCCTCACCCGCGCCCGGGCCGACGTACGCCGCCAACTGCGGCACGCCCGGCTGCTGGACGCCCTGCCGGACGACCGCACCCCCGGCACGCTCACCACGGCCCTGGAGCCGTCGGCCGCGCGGGACGCCGACGCCGTCATCGAGGCGATCACCGAGGACGCGGCCCTCAAGGCGAAAGTACTGGCGGAGGTCTCGGCGCTGCTGCGCCCCGACACCCCCCTCATCACCAATACCTCCGGCATCCCGGTCGACGAACTGGCCGCCTCCGTGGCCCGTCCCGGGCGGCTGCTGGGCACCCATTTCATGAACCCGACCTATCTCATCTCGATGGTCGAGGTGGTCCGGGGGCCGCGGACCGACGACACGGCCCTGACCACGACCATGGAGCTGCTGGAGGTGATGCGGCGCAAGGCCGTCGTCGTCGCCGACAGCCCCGGCTTCGTCACCAGCCGGCTACTCCACCCGATGATCAACGACGCGGCCCGGATCGTCTCCGAGGGCACCGCGTCGGCGCCGGACGTCGACCGGCTGATGGAGGGCTGCCTCGGCCATCCCACGGGCCCGCTGCGCACCGCCGACCTGATCGGTATCGACAATCTGGTCGACGCGCTGGACGCCCTGTACGAACGCACCGGCGACGAGCGGAGCCGCCCGTGCGACCTCCTGCGCGCGAAGGTGCGCGCGGGCGAACTCGGCCGCAAGTCCGGACGAGGGTTCTACGACTACGGAGAGAGTGTCTCGTGACCACGAACGGAACCGCCGGAACCGCCTCCCCCGACGCGGCGGACGTCCAGAAGGAGCTGATCGTCTTCCTGGAGGCGAAGACGAATCAGCCGATAGCCCCCGACCAGGACATCTTCGCCGAGGGGCTGGCGACGTCGCTCTTCGCGATGGAGCTGGTCGTCCATCTGGAGACCGTGCACGGGATCGAGATCGAGGGCCCCGATCTGCGGCTGGCGAACTTCAGCACCGTGGAGAAGATGGTCGCCCTGACGCTCCGGCTCAAGGGCGCGGGCGGAGCGGAGAACCGTGACTGACCCGGTCGGCGCGACGACCGCGACGACCAGTACGGCTACGGCTACGACGGGGGCGACGGCCGGAATCGGCCCGGTCACGTCCCCGGCCGAGGCACGGGAGTCGATCGGTACCGCCGTCGGCGATCTGGCCGACGGCTGGGACCTGGCCGGGGAGCTGCCGGTCGGGCTGCTGCGCGACCTCGGCGCCCGGGGCCTGCTCTGCGCCCAGGTCGCCACCCGCTACGGCGGACCGGGCCTGAGCAGTGCGGAGAACGGCGAGCTGACCGCGTACACCGGCGCCCTGTGCAGTTCCCTGCGGAGCGTTCAGACCTCGCAGGGCATGGCCGCCTGGACCGTCGGACGGCTCGGCGACGCCGAGCAGCGGCGCCGCTATCTGGCCGCGCTCACCGGCGGCGAGCTGGCGGCCGTGGCGTTCAGCGAGCCGGAGGCCGGGAGCGATCTGGCCGCCATGACGACCCGGATCCGGCGGGACGGCGACACCCTCGTGGTCGACGGCGCCAAGAAGTGGATCACGGCGGCCCGGTACGCCGACCATCTGGTGGTCTTCGGCCGGTACGAGGACGACACGGCCACCGCCGCCGACCCGGTCAGCGGTGGGCGCGGCGGCGGCGGTACGGACGCGGCGGCAGTCGTGGTCGTACCGCGCGACGCGCCCGGGGTGACCGTGGAACCGGTCGCCGATCCCCTCGGCTGCCGGGCCGCGGGCCACTCCCATCTGGCCTTCGACGGGGTACGGGTACCGGCGACGGCCCTGCTGGGCGGCGGCGAGTTCGCCCTGTCCCTGCTGGTCACCACGGCCCTCACCTACGGCAGGCTCTCGGTCGCCTGGGGCTGTACCGGCATTCTGCGGGCCTGTCTGAAGGCCGCCGTACGCCACGCCTCGGCCCGTAAGCAGTTCGGCGTACCGCTCGCCGGGCACCAGCTGGTCTCCCGCCATCTGGCGGAGCTGCTGGTGGCCGAGCGGAACGCCACCCGCGCCTGCGAACACGCCAGCCGCTGCTGGGACGAACGGCTGCCCGAACTGCCGTCGGCCGCCGTCCTCGCCAAGCACATCGGCGCCACCGGCGCGGCGGCGGGCGCGGCGTCGGCGGTCCAGGTCCTGGCGTCGGCGGGCGCCCGGGACGGCCATGTGGTCGCCCGCGCCTACCGGGACGCCAAGCTGATGGAGATCATCGAGGGCAGCAACGAGATCAGCCAACTGCTGCTGGCGGAGCACGCGCTGACGACGGCGGGCTGACCCGCGGACGCCCGTCTCCCGCCTTCCGGCCCTTCCGACCTTTTCGAACCGTCTGTGCTGGCTGAGCCCTTCGGCGAACAGCCGTGATCCGAGCGGGAGATGTGATGGAACCGACGACGACCATGGTGAAGTGCCTGGTCTGGGATCTGGACAACACCCTGTGGAACGGGACCCTGTCCGAGGACGACGAGGTGGAGCTGTTCCCCGGAGTGGTGGAGGTCATCCGGGCCCTGGACGCGCGCGGCATCCTCCACGCCGTCGCCAGCAAGAACGACTTCGAACCGGCGTGGCGGCGCCTCGAAGAACTCGGTATCGCCGACTACTTCGTGGTCCCGAGGATCAACTGGGGTCCCAAGTCCGACTCCGTACGCGAGATCGCGGAGAAGCTGAAGTTCGCGCCGCACACCATCGCCTTCGTCGACGACCGCCCCGCCGAACTGGCCGAGGTCGCCTTCCATCTGCCGGAGGTGCGCGGCTATCCGGCCGACGAGGTGCCGAATCTGCCCGGACTGCCCGAGTTCAGTCCGCCGACGGTGACCGTGGACTCCCGGCGGCGCCGCCGGATGTACCAGGCGGGCTTCGCCCGGGAGCGGGAGCAGGAGAGCTTCACCGGGCCCGACGAGGAGTTCCTGAAGTCGCTGGAGCTGGTGCTGCGGATCGACCGGGCCGACGACGAACAGATCTCCCGGGTCGAGGAACTGACCCTGCGGACCAGCCAGATGAACGCCACCGGGATCCACTACCCGGACGAGACGCTGCGGTCGCTGCTGGACGACCCGGACCACGAGGTCCTGACGGCGACGATGTCGGACCGGTTCGGCCCGCACGGCGCGGTCGGCGTACTGCTGCTGGCCACCCATCCGTCGGTCTGGCACGTCAAACTGCTGGCGACCTCCTGCCGGGTGGTGAGCTTCGGCGCCGGGGCGGCCCTGCTGAACTGGCTGAGCGACCAGGCCGCCCGTGCCGGGGTCCATCTCGTCGCCGACTTCCGGCGCACCGAACGCAATCGGATGATGGAGGTCGCGTACCGGTTCGCCGGATACGAGAGCGCCCCCTGCGGCTGCCTCGACGAACTGGGCGCCCCCGGTCACGAGGGCGTCCAGCGGCTCCATCTGACCCCGGCCCGGCAGTCGCCGTCGCCGACCATCGACCTGGCGGGACCCGATCTCGCCAAGGAGCACGGGTTCTGAGCAGCGGCACCCGTGACGAGCGGCGGCGGGTTACCCCACCCGCCGCCGCTTGTCTTTTCACGACCGGGACGCCGTACTCATGGGCCTCTCGTTCCGGCCACACGCCGTCAGTGGCTGGTCGCGCAGTTCCCCGCGCCCCTATGCCTTCGGCAATGGGGCCCGGTCCTCCTGGAAGACCGCGCCTCGGACCGGTCGTTCATATCCAACGGTGTGACGGGGAGTTCAGGGGCGCGGGGAACCGCGCGAGCAACCAGCGACGGCGTCCGGCCGGCCCACGGAGGCGCACACGTACGGCGCCGCCCTCGACAGACGGGCGTCAGCGCTTCCGCGCCAGCGTCAGCCCGTCGGCGAACGGCAGCAGCGTCAGATCGATCCGCTCGTCGTCCCGCAGCGCCTCGTTGAACTTCCGGATCGCCTCGGTGTCGGTGTCGTCGGCCCCGGGGTCGACGACCCGGCCGAAGAACAGGGTGTTGTCGACGGCGATCAGCCCCCCGGGCCGTACCAGCGGCAGGGCGTCCTCGTAGTAGCGCGCGTAGCCGGTCTTGTCGGCGTCGATGAAGACCAGGTCGACGGAGCCGGGGCCCAGTTCGTCCAGCAGCCGGGCGAGGGTGTCGGCGGCGTCGCCGACGGCCACCTCGATCCGGTCGGCGACCCCGGCGCGCTCCCAGTAGGGGCGGCCGATCCGGGGCCAGCGGGGGCTGATGTCGCAGGTGACGAGCCGGCCGTCGGCGGGCAGGGCCCGGGCCAGGCAGAGGGTGCTGTAGCCGGTGAAGGTACCGACCTCCACCACGGTCCGCGCGCCGACGAGGCCCGCCAGCAGCCCGAGGAACTGGCCCTCCTCCGCCATCAGCTGCATCGCCGCCCCGCCGGGCAGGGCGGCGGTCTCCCGGCGCAACTCGGCCAGCAGCGCGTCCTCGCGGAGGGAGACCTCGCGGACATAGCCGCGCAAGGTCTCGTCGAGCTCCACCTGTCCGGCCATCAGCGCCCCCTCGTCGTCGGCCCGGTCCGCCCGGGCGGCCCGGCGCCGACCGGCCCGTAGGTCCGGACCCGGCTGCGGGCCCCGCCAGCCTAGGAGCGGCCGCGGCGGGCCGGTAACCCCTAACTCCCCCGCCGCGGCGGCCGGGAGGAGCCGGTTCCCGGGCCGTCCTCTCGCCGGTGATCGTGGCTTTTCCGGTGCTCCGTACCCCGGCCGCCACCCCTATCCGCCCCTGTTCGGGGCCGGATTCCGGCGCCGCGCCGGTACCCCGGTGGTAGGGATGGAGCCATGACACGCATGATCTACGTCCATCTTCCCGTCAAGGATCTCTCCGTCTCCACGGCGTTCTTCGAGAAGCTCGGTTTCGCCCTCAACCCGGAGTTCAGCGGTGACGACGTCGCCTGTGTCGACTTCGGCGACGCCGTGCACGCGATGCTGCTGACCGAGCCGTTCTACCGGACGTTCACCGACCGGGAGATCGCGGACGCCCGGCAGGTGAGCGAGACCCTGCTCTGTCTGACCGCGGACAGCCGCGAGGAGGTGGACCGCCTGGTCGACACCGCGATCTCCTCCGGCGGCAGCGCGGCCGGCTCGGTCAAGGACCAGGGCCCGGTCTACAGCCGGGGCTTCGCGGACCCGGACGGCCACCACTGGGAGATCATGTTCATGGACGTCGCGGCCCTCGCCCAGGGCTGACGCGCCGTACCGTCCGAACATACGGAACGGCCCGGATCCCCGCGGGGGTCCGGGCCGTTCCGTGTCCACATCAACGGGGCCGGTGGTCAGTAGTCGCGCCACTCGTGGCGGGTGTACTCGACGACCACGGGATCGAGCAGCGTACTGGCGCGTACGTCACGGGGACGGCGGTCCACCGGGAAGACCGTGGACGCCTTCAGTACGTCGGCGTCGAGGAACCGCAGCTTCGGCGCGCCGTCGGCCAGCCTGGGCTCGGGGGCGGGGCCGCCCTTGCCCCGGGTGGCGAGGACGTATCCCCAGTTGCCGAAGCTGGGGACGTCGACCTGGTACTGCGTGGTGGTGTATCCGGCCTCGCGGACGGTCTTCACGATGGACCAGTACGTCTTGGGGGCGAAGAAGGGCGAGCCGCCCTGGACCAGGACCCGGGCGCCGGGGTTCAGGACCCGGCCGAGCAGATGGTAGAACTCCACGCTGTACAGCTTGGCGAGGGCGGCGGTGTCGGGGTCGGGGAAGTCGATGACCACGGTGTCGTACCGCTGGTCCGCGTCCCGCAGCCAGTTGAAGGCGTCGGCGTTGACGGCGGTCACCCGGGGGTCCCGGAGCGCGTCGCCGTTCAGTTCGCGCAGCGGCCCGTACGTCCGGGCGAGCCGGGTGACCGCGGGATCGAGATCGACCAGGGTGACCCGGTCCACGTCGTCGTAGCGCAGCACCTCGCGCAGGGCCAGCGCGTCCCCGCCGCCGAGGATCAGTACCGACGAGCGGTCGCCCGACATCGCCGGATGGACCAGGGCCTCGTGGTAGCGGTACTCGTCCACGGAGGAGAACTGCAGATCGCCGTTGAGGAAGAGCCGCAGATCGGGCGAGCCGGTGAAGGCGGTGGACCGGGTGAGGACGATGTCCTGGTACGGCGTGGTCTCCGCGTGCACGATCGGATCGCGGTAGAGCTGCTGGCGGGCGGTGACCTCGATGTCGTCGGCCAGGGCGTAGACCGTGCCCAGCACGGCGAGGACCCCGGCCATCCCGGCGACCAGGGAGAAGCGGACGATCCGCCGGGTCTCCTTGCGGAAGATCCACAGTACGACGATCACCCCCGCCACGGCGTTCACCGCGCCCACCACCAGCGCCCCCTTGAGCTGGCCGAAGACGGGGAGCAGGAAGAGGGGGAAGGCGAGCCCGCCGACGAGGGCGCCGATGTAGTCCACGGCGAACATATCGGCGACCGCGCTGCCCGCCTCCTGCCGCCGGATCCGCTGGAGCAGCGTCATCAGCAGCGGGATCTCGGCGCCGATCAGCAGACCCACCACGAAGGAGACCACGACCATGGCGGGCATATAGATCCGCAGCCAGGCGAAGCAGACGTAGAGGATCAGTACCGAGAGCCCGCCGACCAGCGCCAGCGCGCCCTCGACCAGGGCGAAGCCGCCGACGGCGCGCTTCTGGAGGGGTTTGGCGGCGAGTGATCCGATGCCCATGGCGAAGACCATGACGGAGAGGACCACCGAGGTCTGCATCACCGAGTTGCCGATGAGATACGAGCCGAGGGCGGTCAGCGCCAGCTCGTAGACCAGTCCGCAGGCGGCGCAGATGAAGACCGCGAGCATCAGCAGGAACCGGGCCCCCCGGGACGGGGGGATCCGGATGTCCTCGTCCTGTTCCGGGGGCGCCGCCGGGGCCCCGGGCTCCGCCGTGGTGGTGCTCACCGTGGGGTTAGGAGACGGCGGCGCCGACCATGAAGGCCGCGCCGAGATAGGTGGCCGCCATCACCCAGGCAGCCGGGTGGGGGCGGTCGCCCTCGTCCTCCAGGGCGGCCGCGCCGAGCTTTCCGGGCGTCAGCAGACCGACGACGAGGGAGATCAGCGTCATCACGACGACCCCGGCGAGTCCGTAGAGCAGGGTGCTGCCGAGGCCGTGGCCCAGGCCCTGCTCCGACTCGCTGGCACGGATGGACTCGCCGATGACCAGTCCGATGGCGACGGTCTGCCCGGCGAGGAGCACCGCGGCGCCGCGGTTGCGCTCGGACCACACGACGTGGAAGAGCTTGCCGGGGGTGACCAGGTCGAGGGCGATGAATCCGGCCGCCATGACGACGAAGCCGACGAGTCCGTAGAGCAGTGCGGTACCTGCCGACTCGAAAATCTCAGCCACGGGGGTGCCTTTCGGGAACGTGATGGAAGGTCTTGAGGGGTGGGCGGGCGACGGCCGGGGTCACTTGCCGGAGCCGGGGCCCCCGCCGCGGAAGCTCTGGGTGGCCGGGTCGGGCCAGGAGCTGTACTGGAGCTGGGTGTAGTGCCGCTGATAGCCGGTGCGGTAGTCGTCGACCTCGATCAGCGTGCCCTCACGGACCTTGGTGACCGCCACGATGTCGTCGTCGTAGCGGAGGAAGACCCGCCCGTCGATGTCCTTGCGGTCCCGCGACGCGGTGTTGGTGTGGATCTCGCCCGCGACCACGGACGGGACGTCGGTCCGGTCGAGATAGCCCGAGGTGTGCGAGGAGTAGGTGGAGCGGATCCACGAGATCGGTACGTCGTTGTCGGGGCGGTCGTCGTCCTTGCTGCCGGAGCAGCCGGCCAGCGCGGCACCGACCAGCACAATCGCCGTGATGCGTCGGGTGGTCTTCATCGGGCCTCCAGCCGGGTGCGCGTCGCCACGATCCGGCGGCTCTGCGGATAGGTGTGCCAGGTGTGCCAGATCAGCCCGGTTCGCCCGGTCCGACCGCCTCGTCCGGCGGCGGAAGCGGCCGGGCCACTCGGGCCGGTCTCTTCGGACGGGGCCTCGGCGGCGTCCACGACGAGCGCCGTCACGGCCTCCGGGTCGCCGGGGAAGACCCCGTACAGGGCATGGGGATGGGCTTCGGTACGCCGCAGGATCTCGGCCACCCGGTGGCCGAACTCCGGACCGGTATAGCGGCGCACCTCGGCGCTGAAGCGGTACGTCCAGTCGTCGAACTCGCGCACCGCGTCCGGCAGCCCGCCCGCGCCGCCGGGCAGACAGGCCACGGTCTCGGCCACCGGGCCCGCGAAGACCTGGTGCGAGGCTCCCAGCAGCCGGAGCCGGACCTCGGTCCCGCCGACGGTCAGCTCACGGACGGCGAGGGCGGGCAGCGGCGGCAGGCCGAGGGCGAAGGAGAGCTGGTCGGCGTCGGTGTCCTGATAGGGCGTCGCGAGGGCCCGTATGCCGCTCATCCCGCGCGGTCCGGACGGCGGCACCGTACGGTCCGCCGGTACGCCCCGCGCACCGGCCGGGGCTCCGGCCCCGTTCCCGTACCGCGGCCGTCCCGGCCACCGCGTCGCCGACCGGCGGCATACCCGCCCGTACGTTTCCGTTCCCCACCCGTCCAGGTGGGAACGGCAGCACCGTCCACCATCTCTCGCCCCCCGTGTTCACGACCGCGCAATCGCGCCGCCGTGCATGCTACAACCGCCCCCGGAGTCGTTCGGCGGAGGGGGGCGGAGGCCGGGCCTCCGAGGTCAAGGCAGGGGTACGGCTCCGACCCCGGCCGGAGCCGGCGGCGCGACCGGGGTCCGGGCGAAGGCGAGACAGGGGTTCCGGCGGGTCGCTGACGGGAAACGGGCAGGGCATAAAGGGCGCTACGAGGACGGAGCACCGGGCGGGCCGGGCGTCAGCCGCCGCCGGGGCCGCCGCCCTGGAGCCGCTCCAGATCGACGGGCCGGATCCGGATCACGACCAGGGCGATCACGGCCGCGATCACACCGAAGACGGCGGCGACCACGAAAGCGGCGGCGATCCCATGGGTGAGGACCTCCGACGCCCAGGGCTCCGGCAGCCGCCCGGTCCGGCGGAAGGCGATCCGCTCGGCCGGACTGGCCCCGGCGAGAAACCGGGGCACCAGCCGCGCGGCCTCGTTGCCGCTGGCCGTACCGAAGACGGTGACCAGAATGGAGAGCCCGAGCGACCCGCCGACCTGCTGCATCGTATTCAGCAACCCGGTCGCGGCCCCCGTCTCCCGCTGCGGCACCCCGGAGACCGCGGTCAGCGTCAGGGAGACGAACTGCATCCCCATCCCGGCGCTGAACACCAGCATCGGCCCGAGCACGCTCCCGGCGTAGGTGGAGTCCACCCGGATCTGGGTGAGCCAGCTCAGCCCGCCCGCCGCCAGCAGCGCGCCGACGACGATAAAGGGCTTGGGCCCGTAGCGCGGCAGCAGCCTGGAGGTGACGGTGGCCCCGACCGCGATCACGGCGCTCACCGGGAGAAACGCCAGCCCGGCCCGGAGCGGGCTGAGGCCGAGCACGTCCTGGACGTAGAGGGTGAGGAAGAAGAACATCCCGAAGATCGCGGCGGCCAGACAGAGCATGATCCCGTAGCTGCCCGCGCGATTGCGTTCGGCGAGCATGTGCAGCGGGGTGATCGGCTGCCGGGAGCGCCGCTCGATCAGCAGGAAGGCCGTCAGCAGCACGATCGCGGCGGCGAACGAGAGCAGGGTGAACCGGTCGGTCCAGCCGTGCTGGGCGGCCCGGATGAACCCGTAGACCAGGGAGACCATGCCCAGGGTCGCGGTGAACGCCCCCGCGAGGTCGAAATGGCCCGGATGCCGCTCGGACTCCCGGATATGGCGTGGGGTGGCCAGCAGGATCAGCACGGCGATCGGGACGTTCACAAAGAACACCCACCGCCAGTCGAGCCATTCGACCAGCATGCCGCCCGCCAGCAGCCCGATCGCACCGCCACCGGCCGAGACGGCGGCGAACACCCCGAACGCCCGGTTCCGCTCGGGCCCCTCCCGGAACGTGGTGGTGATCAGAGCCAGCGCCGTCGGCGACGCGACGGCCCCGCCCACCCCCTGGAGGGCACGGGCGGCCAGCAGTTGCCCCGGCTCCTGCGAAAGCCCCCCGAGCAACGACGCGAACGCGAAGAGCGCCACGCCGAACATGAAGACCCGACGGCGCCCCAGGATGTCCCCGGCCCGGCCACCGAGCAGCAGCAGCCCGCCGAAGGTGAGGGTATAGGCGTTGACCACCCACACCAGGCTGGTGGTGGAGAACCCCAGATCCTTCTGGATATGCGGCAGGGCGATATTCACGATGGTGATGTCCAGGACCACCATCAGCTGGCAGGCGGCGATCACGAACAACGCGACGCCCTTGCCGTCACCCCCGGCCCGGCCCTGTGCGTCGGCCGTCTCCCGGGCCGGTCCCGGGTCCTGGGGCGGTCCCGAGTTCGGAGTCGTCATATCGCATCACCCCCCGGTGCGGTGGGGTCCGGCCGCGCGGTACGCGGTGCGCCCTCCGGCACCCCGCGCCCACCCATCGACATTAAGCCCGCCCCGTATCCCCCACCAGTCGATCACCCCGCTCCCCCACGCGCCGATCGGCGAGCTCCGGCGCTTCCGGCCCCGGACCGGGAACTGACCCTAGAGTGATCACGTGGCCGACCAGCACACCCCCCGCTCGCTCATCGTCACCCTCTACGGCGCGTATGGGCGCGAGTACCCCGGTCCGCTCCCCGTGGCCCGGCTGATCCGGCTGATGGCGGCGCTCGGCGTCGACGCGCCCTCCGTACGCTCCGCCGTCTCCCGGCTCAAACGGCGCGGACTGCTGCTCTCCGACCGCGCCACGGACGGCGCCGCGGGCTACGACCTGTCGGCGGACGCCCGGCAGTTGCTCGACGACGGCGACCGCCGGATCTACGACCATCGCACCCCGCTGCTCTCCGACGGCTGGGTCCTGGCCGTCTTCTCCGTGCCCGAGGCCGAACGTCACAAGCGCCATCTGCTCCGTTCCCGTCTCCACCGGCTCGGTTTCGGCTCCGCCGCGCCGGGTGTCTGGGTCGCCCCCGCCCGGCTGTACGAGGAGACCCGCCACACCCTGCGCCGACTTGAGCTCGACCCCTATGTCGAGTTGTTCCGCGGGGCTCACCTCGGCTTCGCCGCCACCTCCGAGGCCGTGGCCGGCTGGTGGGACCTGGGTGCCGTCGCCAAGGCGCACGAGGACTTCCTCGCCGCGCACGAGCCCCTGCTCCACCAGTGGTCGACGAGCCGGGCCGCGACGCCCGAAGACGCCTACCGGGACTATCTGTTCGTCCTCGACTCCTGGCGGCGACTGCCCTACACCGATCCCGGGCTGCCTACCGAGTTGCTGCCGGAGGGCTGGCCGGGCGGGCGCTCGACGAAGGTCTTCCGGGAGATCCACGATCTGCTGCGCGACACGGGCGCGGCCTTCTTCCACCGGCCGGACGGGGAGCATCAGCCCGATCCGGACACCGACATCCCGGTCGGACCGTCCCTCGACGGCACCGTGGACGACGGCACCGTCGGCCTGCCGCCCGCCTCTGCCTCCTCCCCCAGCGATCAGCGCCCGTGACTCCCGTCACGAGTCCGCGACAGACCGGATCCGTACCGCCCGGATCACCCCTGCGCGGCCCGCCCGTCGACCTGACCGGCGAGGGTCGCCACCAGTACGGCCTTGATGGTGTGCAGCCGGTTCTCCGCCTCGTCGAAGACGACGGAGTGAGCCGATTCGAAGACCTCGTCCGTCACTTCCAGCTCGGTCAGCCCGTAGGCGTCGTGGATCTCCCGCGCCACCGAGGTCTCCAGATCGTGGAACGCGGGAAGGCAGTGCAGGAACTTGACGTCCGGATTGCCGGTGGCGCGCAGCACGTCCATGGTGACGGCGTACGGCCCCAGGGACTTGATCCGCTCCTCCCAGACCTCCTTGGGCTCCCCCATCGACACCCATACGTCGGTGGCGACGAAGTCAGCGCCCCGGACACCCTCGGCGACGTCCTCGGTGAGGGTGATCCGCGCCCCGCTGGCCTCGGCCAGCTCCCGGGCCCGGTCCCTGACCCCCTCGGCGGGCCAGTACTCCCGGGGCGCCACGATCCGGACGTCCATCCCCAGCAGGGCGCCGGTGATCAGATAGGAGTTGCCCATATTGAACCGGGCGTCCCCGAGGTAGGCGAAGGCGATCCCGGTCAGCGGCTTCTCGCTCCGCTCCACCATCGTGAGCACGTCGGCGAGCATCTGGGTGGGGTGCCAGTCGTCGGTGAGTCCGTTGTAGACCGGGACCCCGGCATGGGCCGCCAGCTCCTCCACCGTCGACTGCGCGTCGCCCCGGAACTCGATGGCGTCGAACATCCGGCCGAGCACCCGCGCGGTGTCCTTCGCGGACTCCTTGCGGCCGATGTGCGAGCCCGACGGGTCGATATACGTCGTGGACGCGCCCTGGTCGGCCGCGGCGACCTCGAAGGCGCAACGGGTCCTGGTCGACGGCTTTTCGAAGATCAGCGCGATGTTCTTCCCGGTCAGCAGCCGCTCCTCGGCACCCGCCCGCTTGGCCGCCTTGAGCCGGGCCGCGAGGTCGACGAGTCCGCGGAACTCGTCGGCGGTGAAGTCCAGCTCCTTGAGGAAGTGGCGGCCTTCGAGATGTATCGCCATGGGTGCTCCTGGGACGGCGGACGAGGGGCGAACGGAACGCGGCGCGCGACCTCGTCACGCGCCCCGCCCGGCCGCCGGTGGAATTTCATGCGGTGTTCCGTATCACTATACAGAGTGCCCTCCGACCGCCCCCGGCAAACCCCGGAAGATCACACCGCGTCCCGTTCGACGGGGCAGCTCATGCACCGCGGGCCGCCCCTCCCCCGCCCCAGCTCGCTCCCGGGGATCTCGATCACCTCGATGCCCTCCCGGCGCAGATGAGTGTTGGTGGTCGCGTTGCGTTCGTAGGCCACCACCACCCCCGGCTCCACCGCGAGCACATTGCAGCCGTCGTCCCACTGCTCCCGCTCGGCCGCGTGCACGTCCTGGGTGGCGGTGAGCACCCGGATGTCCGTCAGCCCGAGCGCCGCGGCGATCGCGCTGTGCATCTGCTCCGGCGGATGGTCGCTGACCTTGAGCGCCTGCGGGCCCCCGGCCGGTTCGATCGTGTACGAGCGGAGCATGCCGAGGCCCGCGTACTGGGTGAAGGTGTCCCGGTCGACCATGGTCATCACGGTGTCGAGATGCATGAAGGCCCGGCGCTTGGGCATGTCGAGCGCGACAATCGTCCGGGCCGAACCGGCCGCGAACAGCCCTCGCGCCAGCATCTCCACCGCCTGCGGCGTGGTCCGCTCGCTCATCCCGATCAGGACGGCGCCGTTCCCGATGACCAGCACGTCCCCGCCCTCGATGGTGGAGGGATAGTCGCTCTGCCCCTGCGACCAGTGGTGGAACGGTCCGGCCTCGGGCCCGGTGAAGAGGGGGTGGTGCCGGTAGATCGCCTCGAAGTGCACCGTTTCCCGGCGCCGGGCTGGCCAGCGCATGGCGTTGATCGACACCCCGTCGTAGATCCAGGCGGAGGTGTCGCGGGTGAAGAGATGATTGGGCAGCGGATCGAGCAGGAAGTCGTCCAGGTCCATCGCGTGGAACCGGACGGACGTCGGCTCCGGGTGCCCGGCGAGGAACTCCCGTTTGGTCATCCCGCCGATCAGGGCCTCCACCAGACCGGGGGTGGGCATCTCGTCGAAGACGGCCCGCAGATGGCCGGTGGCCAGCGGGCCGTACTCCTTCTCGTCGAAGACCCGGTCGAGGACGAGGGCCCGCGCGTCGGTGATCTCCAGCGCCTCGCGCAGCAGATCGCCGAAGAGATGGACCTCGACGCCCCGGTCGCGCAGGACGTCCGCGAAGCCGTCGTGCTCGGCCCGGGCGCGGCGCACCCAGAGCACGTCGTCGAAGAGGAGGGCGTCCTTGTTGCTGGGGGTGAGCCGCTTCAGCTCCAGATCGGGCCGGTGCAGGATGACCCGGCGCAGCCGCCCGGTCTCGGAGTCGACATGGAATCCCATGGTCCCATCCTCACCGCCGGGGCCGTCTTTCACTCGGTGGACACCGGTACCTTCCGCCTCGCCCGATGGGAGCGGGCGGGGCGGGAGGGCCGGGGCGGGGGCGGTACGGCGCGAGCGCGCCGTACCGCCCCGGTCCGTTCAGAGCCTCGGGTCCACCGGCTCCGACTCCAGCGCCAGTACCGCGAACACGGCCTCGTGGATCCGCCACAGCGGCTCGTCGCCGCCCAGCCGGTCGAGCGCCTCGACACCGAGGCCGTACTCCCGGAGCGCGAGGGACCGCTTGTGGTTGAGGAATCGCTTCCGCAGCTGTTCCAGATGGACCGGACGCGTGTACTCGGGGCCGTAGATGATCCGCAGGTACTCCCGTCCCCGCACCTTGATCCCGGGCTGGACCAGCGCCCCCTTCGGGGTGCGCCCGAGCGGCTGGAGCGGCTTGACCACCATGCCCTCGCCGCCGCGCCCGGTCATCTCCAGCCACCAGTCGGTCCCGGCGCGTACGGACTCCTCGTCGCCGGTGTCGACCACGAGCCTGCGGGTGACCTGGAGCAGCCCGGTGGGGTCGTGCTCCACCATCCGGTCGATCAGCCTGAGCTGTTCGTCGTGGGGCGTGCCCGCGAGGGAGCGTCCCCGGGCGGCGAGGATCTGGAACGGCGCCAGCCGTACGCCCTCCAGTCCGTCCGTGGGCCAGCAGTAGCGGCGGTACGCGTCGACGAAGGCACCGGCGTCGACGGCTCGCTCCCGCTGGGCGGCGAGCAGTCCACCGATGTCGACGCCTCGTCCGGCGGCGGCCTCCAGGGCACCTGTGACCTGCGGGAAGACGGCTCCGGCGGCGGCGCCGACGGCCGCGTACTGGTTGCGCAGCAGTCCGGACGCCTTCAGCGACCAGGGCATCAGCTCGGCGTCCAGCAGCAGCCAGTCGGTGTCGAGTTCGTCCCAGAGCCCGGCGGCGGTCACGGCCGACCGCAGCCGGTCGAGTATCCGCTCGGTGAAGGACTCGTCGGCGAAGAAGGGCCGGCCGGTACGGGTGTACAGCGCGCCGGTCGGGCCCCCGGTGCCGTCCGGGGCGCCGACGCCGAACCGTTCGTACGCCGCGGCGGCGTTCCGGCAGACCAGGGCGACGGCCCGGGAGCCCATGTGCTTCTCCTGGCAGACGACCCGGTCCACACCGTCCTCGCGGTACTGCGCGAACGCCTCGGCCGGGTGCTCCAGATAGCCCTCGGCCGTCGAGGTCGCGGTGGGTGCCATGGTGGGCGGCAAGTAGACCAGCAGCCGGGGGTCGACCGCGAACCGGCTCATCACCTCCAGGGCCGCCGCCGCGTTCTCCTCCCGGACCCCGACCCGGGCCATGTGCGTGGTCTCGACGACCCGGCGCCCCTGGACGTCGGTCAGGTCGAGGGGCCGTCCCTCACGGGCTCCGGGGGCCTCGGTGAGCAGCGGCTTGACCGGTTCGTACCAGACCTTCTCGGCCGGGACGTCCACCAGCTCGCGTTCGGGCCAGCGCAGGGCGGTCATCTTGCCGCCGAAGACCACTCCGGTGTCGAGGCAGATGGTGTTGTTGATCCAGGAGGTGTTGGGCACGGGGGTGTGGCCGTAGACCACGGCGGCGCGGCCCCGGTAGTCCTCGGCCCAGGGGTAGCGGACGGGCAGGCCGAACTCGTCGGTCTCGCCGGTGGTGTCCCCGTAGAGCGCGTGGGAGCGGACCCGGCCGGAGGTGCGGCCGTGGTACTTCTCCGGCAGACCGGCGTGGCAGACCACCAGGTCGCCGCCGTCGAGTACGTAGTGGCTGACCAGCCCGTCGATGAACTCCCGGACCTGCTCCCGGAAGTCGGGGTCCTTCTCGTCCTCCCGTTCCAGCTGTTCGACGGTCTCGGCGAGGCCGTGGGTGATCTGAACGTTCCGGCCCTTCAGATAACGGCCGAGCTTGTTCTCGTGGTTCCCGGGGACGCAGAGGGCGTTTCCGGCCGCGACCATGGACATCACCAGCCGCAGTACGCCGGGGCTGTCGGGGCCCCGGTCGACCAGGTCGCCGACGAAGACCGCGGTCCGGCCGTCCGGGTGCGCCCCGTTCTCGTAGCCGAGTTCGGCGAGCAGGGTCTCCAGTTCGGAGCGGCAGCCGTGGATGTCGCCGATGATGTCGAAGGGGCCGGTGAGGTGGCGGAGGTCGTTGTAGCGGCGCTCGAGGACGACTTCGGCCGTGTCGACCTCGGCGACGTCCCGCAGGACGTGGACCTTGCGGAAGCCCTCGCGTTCGAGTCCGCGCAGGGAGCGGCGGAGTTCGGCCCGGTGGCGTTTGATGACCCGGCGGGGCATTCCGGCCCGGTCGGGGCGGACGGCGTTCCGCTCGGCGCAGACCTCCTCGGGCAGATCGAGGACGATCGCGATGGGCAGGACGTCGTACTCACGGGCCAGCCGGACGAGCTGCTTGCGGCCCTCGGCCTGGACGTTGGTGGCGTCGACGACGGTCAGCCGTCCGGCGGCCAGCCGCTTGCCCGCGATGTAGTGGAGGACGTCGAAGGCGTCCTTGCTGGCCGACTGGTCGTTCTCGTCGTCGGCGACCAGCCCGCGGCAGAAGTCCGACGAGACGATCTCGGTGGGCTTGAAGTGGCGGCGGGCGAAGGTGGACTTGCCGGAGCCGCTGGCGCCGATGAGGACGACGAGGGAGAGGTCGGTGACCGGCAGGCGCCGCCCGCCGGGGGTGCCGGTCAGGGGCTGGTCGCCGCCGTCCGGGGTGTCGACACTGCCGGTGGTACCGGTCTCGTGGGTGGTCATGCGGCCTTCGCCTCCTTCTCGGCGCTGTCGTTCGTGGTGTCGGGTCCGGTGTCGGTCCGGGTGAAGACCGCCATCTGGGTGGGCGGTCCGACCTCGGGGTCGTCGGGGCCTACGGGGAGGTACGCGACGGTGTAGCCGGTCCGTTCGGCGACGGTGTCCGCCCAGTTCCGGAACTCCTCGCGGGTCCACTCGAAGCGGTGGTCCCCATGGCGTACGTGTCCGGCCGGGAGGGATTCCCAGCGGACGTTGTACTCGACGTTCGGGGTGGTGACGACCACCGTCGCGGGCCGGGCCGCGCGGAAGACCGCGTACTCCAGGGCGGGCAGTCGCGGCAGATCGAGATGTTCGATCACCTCGCTCAGCACGGCGGCGTCATAGCCGGTGAGCCGCTTGTCGGTGTAGGTGAGGGCGCCCTGGATCAGCTGGACGCGGCCGGCCTGCCGTTCGCCCAGCCGGTCCAGGCGCAGCCGCCGGGCGGCGATGGTCAGCGCCCGGACGGAGACGTCGACACCGACGATCTCGGTGAAGCGGACGTCCTTGAGGAGCGCCTGGACCAGCTGTCCCTGTCCGCAGCCGAGGTCGAGGACGCGGCTCGACCCGCTGTCGCGGAGGACCGCCAGAATGGCCTCCCGCCTTTGTTCGGCGAGCGGAACCGGCCGTTCCTCGGTATCGGTGGTCTCGTCCACCGCGTTGTCGACGTCCTCGACTTCCAGCAGGTCCGCCTCGGCCAGCCGGACCAGTTCGAGCCGCTCGGTGGCCTGCCGGGTCAGACTCCAGCGGCGGGAGAGATAGCGGCTGGTGATGAGCTTGCGTTCGGGGTGGTCGGCGAGCCAGCCCTCTCCGGCGCGGATGAGCTTGTCGACCTCGTCCGGGGCGACCCAGTAGTGCTTGGCGTCGTCGAGGACCGGCAGCAGGACGTAGAGCTGGCGGAGCGCGTCGGCGAGCCGCAGTTCGCCCTCCAGGACCAGCCGGACGTAACGCGAATCGCCCCACTCGGGGAACTCCTCGTCCAGCGGTACCGGAACGGCCTCGACGGACGTCCAGCCCAGCGGCCCGAACAGCGCGTTCACCAGGTCGGGCCCGCCCCGGGCGGGCAGGGCCGGTACCTCGATCCGCAGCGGCATCGGCTGCTCGGCCCGTTCGGGCCTGGCCCGGCACTCCCCGCGCAGGGCGCTGCGGAAGACGGTGCTCAGCGCGACGGAGAGCAGGGAGGAGGCCGCGTACGGGCGGTCGTTGACGTACTGCGCGAGGGCGGCGTCGGGCGCGCCGCCGCGCCCCTTCTCCTTGCCCCGGCGCACCAGGGCCACGGGGTCCACCTCCAGCAGGAGGGCGGCGGTGCACCGTTCGGCGGACGCCTCGGGATAGAAGACATGGGCCCGCCCGTGCGCGGTGGGGAACGACTGCGCCTTGTCGGGATGCTTGTGCAGCAGAAAGCCCAGGTCGGTCGCGGGTCGCTCGGCGGTGCCGGTGGTACGGATCGTCAGGAACACCTGAGCGATTATGGCGGGTCCCCCCGATCCGGGTGCGTAATATCCGGGCGCCCCCGTACGGCGAAGCGCCCGGGGCGGCGCGGAACCGGGCCGTCCGGCGCCGGACGAACGCCGTCGAGCGACGGTGGAGACCGTCAACACGCGCCGTTCCGGCCCGACTTCGATCGGAGGGGGGGTTCAGTCCCGTACGGATCCGGTGCCGGGCGTCGCTCCGGGACCGCCGCCCGAATCACGGCCGTCATCACCGCCGCCATCACCGCCGGACCCGCCACCCGGAGCGGCACCGCGCGGGGCGCCGGGCGGGGAGTGGTCCGCGACGGCCGACGCGATCGCCGCGACGGTTCCCGGGCCGACCCGGCAGCAGCCGCCGACCAGCCGGGCGCCCGCGCCGAGCCAGTCGCCCACCCGCCCGGGGTCGTAGCGGACGGGACCGGTCCACCACCGCCGTCGTTCGTCCCACCCCTCCCCGCTGTTGGGGTAGGCCACGACCGGTTTGCCCGTCACCTCCGCCGCCAGCGCCACGGCCGGTCCGGTGTCGGCCGGATCGCAGCAGTTCACCCCGACGGCGATCACCTGGTCGAGCCCGCGGACGAGTTCGAACGCGGCTCCCAGCTCCTGTCCCGCCCGGGTCCGTTCACCGCGGACGGTGTACGAGAGCCAGAGCGGCACCCCGCACCCTTCGGCCGCCCTCAGCAACGCCTCCGCCTCCTCCGCGTCGGGCACGGTCTCCAGCGCCAGGACATCGGGCCCCGCGGCGGCCAGCGCCTCGATCCTGGGCCGGTGGAACCGCTCCAGCTCACGGACCGGGAGCCCGTACCGCCCCCGGTACTCGCCGCCGTCCGCCAGCACCGCCCCGTACGGCCCCACCGAGGCGGCGACCCAGGTCTCCGCACCGGCCCCGTCGGCGGCGGCCCGGGCGAGGGCCACACTCCGGGCGAACAGCGCCTCGGCCGCCGCCCGGTCCGCGCCGCGCCGGGCGAATCCCTCGAACGACGCCTGATAGCTCGCCGTGATCAGCACCCGCGCCCCCGCCGCCGTATAGGCCCGGTGCGCGGCCTCGATCACCCCGGGGTCGTCCGCCAGCAGCCGGGCCGACCACAGCTCCCCGGAGAGGTCGTGCCCCCGCTCCTCCAGCAGGGTCGCCAGCCCGCCGTCGAGCGCGAGGGCGCCCCGGGCGAGCGCGTCGGCGAGCGGACGGCCGGGGCGCACGGCCGTCAGCCCAGCTGGGACTGGACCTGGGCCGAGATCAGCTCCAGATGGTCGAGGTCGGAGAGGTCCAGCACCTGGAGGTAGATCCGGGACGAGCCCACGGCCGCGTACCGCCCGATCTTGTCGACGACCTCGGCGGGCGATCCGGCGAGACCGTTCGTCCGCAGCTCGTCGACCTCCCGGCCGATGGCCGCCGCCCGCCGCGCCACCTCGGATTCGTTCCGGCCGACACAGACCACCAGCGCGTTGGAGTACACCAGGTCGTCGGGGCGGCGGCCGTGGGCCTCGGCGGCGGCCCGGACCCGGCCGAACTGCCGCTCGGTGTCCTCGACGGAGGCGAAGGGGATATTGAACTCGTCCGCGTAGCGCGCGGCCAGCCTGGGCGTACGGGTCGCCCCGTGACCGCCGATCAGGACCGGCACCCGGCCCTGGGCGGGCTTGGGCAGGGCGGGCGAGTCCGTGAGCCGGTAGTGCGCGCCCTCGTGGGAGAACGTCTCTCCGGCGGGCGTGGACCACAGGCCCGTGACGATCGCCAGCTGCTCCTCCAGCCGGGCGAACTTCTCCTTGGGGAACGGGATGCCGTAGGCCCGGTGCTCCTCCTCGAACCATCCGGCGCCGAGCCCCAGCTCGATACGGCCGCCCGACATCTGGTCGACCTGGGCGACCTGGATCGCCAGCACCCCCGGAAGCCGGAAGGTGCCCGCCGTCATCAACGTGCCCAGCCGGATCCGGCTGGTCTCCCGCGCCAGCCCGGCAAGGGTGATCCAGGCATCGGTCGGTCCCGGCAGCCCGTCGGTCGATCCCATGGCGAGATAGTGGTCCGAGCGGAAGAAGGCGTCGAAGCCGAGGTCCTCGGTGGCCTTGGCGACGGTCAGAAGGGTGTCGTAGCTCGCGCCCTGCTGGGGTTCGGTGAAGATGCGCAGATCCATGGCTCCATCCTGCACCCCCGGCACCGGCGGGAACCCGTCGGCCTCGCCCGTCCCACCTGCGCGGCGGCAGGAAACCGCCGGTCCGGTCGATCCGGGACCACCAGGACCGCGCCCGCCGCGCCACCGCCGCCCACCACGATCCGGCCGGACACCGGGGTTCCACCCGCCCGGTGGCAGGGCCGTCCGGCGCCGGGCCCGGGAGCACCGGCCCACCGGCCGCCGGAGATCCGGCCGAGGGGCCACCCACCGGGGAACCATCGGCAGCCGAGCCATCCGCCGGGGAGCCATCCACCGGAGCACCGACCGCCGGAGCACCGCCGGTCCTCGGGCACCACTCCGGAGCGGCTTCGGCGGCCGGGCACGCGGCCCGGGGCCACCGGGTCATGAGGTACCCGCCGCCGAGTCCACCGCACCCGGGAAGCCCAGCGCCCCATCGGTGTCCGACGCCCCGTCCGGCGGGCTCTCCGACCGGCCGGGGGTACGGGGCCGCCGCCCCGTCGCACCGGCGGACCGCCCGGAACGCGGCGGCAGCGGCACATGGGACGTCACCGCGCCACCCGGCCGGGGCCGCGCTCCCGGCACGGGCCCCGGCGGCGACGCCGGTCCCGGACCGGCTCCGGGACCGGCCCCGGGACCCGCACCCGGTCCGACGACCGGACCGACCGCGCCCGGCGGAGGGCCCGCCCGCTCCCCGACGCCACCGGGCGGCCTGCGCAGATCCCGTCCGGCCAGATCACCGGCCGCGAGCCTGCGGAGCATCGTCCGCACCCGGTCACCGGCCTCGTCGGCGGCATCCATCGCCTCGATGCAGTGCCAGTACAGCCCCTCTTCCTCAGTGGCGCACGCGACGCCGACCAGGGCGATACCCACATCCGCGAGCAACGCGCCCAGCGCGATCAGCGCCTCCCGGGGATCCTCGACATCCGTCAGCAGGGCGGCCCTGATCTCGCCCTTCACCGGTTCGAACCCGCCGGAGCGGTCCAGATCACCCGAGCCGGGGCCCCCGGTCTCGGCGAGCGCCCGCGCGTCCCTGCCCAGTTCGGGCGGTCCGATCACCACCAGCCGCGCGCCGATCGTCTGCGCCAACAGCTGCGCCTGCCATGCCTCGACCACCACCTCGGAAAGCGCCCTGCTCCGCGCAAGGGCGTACCGACTCATATCGATGAGTCGCTCCGCGTCCATGTACGCCGCCCCCGATCGTACGACTGTCTGCCCACAGTGTCATTACCCAGCGTGAAGGGCTTTGAGTCAAAACGCCAGGGGAAAACGGAAATCTGTGGACAGGAAGCCGGATGTTAATAACTTGCTAACTACGGAGAGTGACGAAACCATGATCCAGAAGGCCGGATACCAGGATCCCCATCACCCTCAACTCCCCCCAAAACCCCCGGAAAGCCTGATCCTCCCGGCCACCGGCCATCAACCGGATTTTCCCCCGGTCCGCGACGACGACCGCCGCGGACGACCGGCACGGAACGGGCGACCGACGCGGAACGGGCAACCGACGCGGGCCCGGCCGCGAGCCGGCCGAGCCCCGTCGCCTCAAGGCCGGGGAAAACGCGCCTCGTTGCGGTCGATCTTCTCCGACAGCGCCGTAAGCGGATCCACCCCCACCACCGCGCAGAACTGCAGCAGATAGGCGAGAACGTCCGCGACCTCGTCCCGTACCCGGTGCGCCTTCCCGTCGTCCGCCATCACCCGCGCCGACTGCTCCGGCGTCAGCCACTGGAAGATCTCGACCAGTTCGGCGGCCTCCACACTCAGCGCCACGGCCAGGTTCTTGGGCGTGTGGTACGGCCCCCAGTCCCGCGCCTCGGCGAACTCCACCAGTCTGCGCTGAAGCGCCCCGACATCGAGCCCGTTCCCTCCTGCCGTCCTTCCCGTACCGCCGTCGGGGCCGCCGCCCGCCCGGTGTCCCGTACCGCCCGCCGATTCGTTCTGTCCTGTCACGGCTCCAGGTCTACCACCGACACCCCGTCCAGCCCGCGCGCGAACGAGGCGTCGCACACCGAACCCACCAGCCGTACATGCCCCCGCTTCGCCGTCTCGACGGCCAGCGCCACCAGCTCCCGGGACTGCCGGGCGTCGAGCCCCCGGTCGAAGCCGTCCGCGAGAACCGTCAGTGACTGATACGCGTCCGGGATCTCCGCCGCCCGGTCCATCGCCAGCACTCCCGGCCCGGTCAGCAGGACCAGCGCCAGGGCGAGAAACCGCAACTCGCCCTCCCCCAGCCGCTCCACCGGTGTCGCCGGGCGCCCCGGACCCCGCTCCACCAGCGCCCTCAGCTTCCCGTCCGCCAACTCCTCGACGGCCAGCTCCGCCACCTCGCCCGCGCACCCCGTCCGGGCCGCCGCGGTCAGCCGGGCGTGCCGCCGGACACACTGGTCCCGGGTCCGGTGCAGAACCTCGGCCAGATTCCCGCAGTTCCGCCGGAGCCGCCCGTCGCCCGCCACCACGGGCCGCCGCATCCCGCGCGGCTGCGGATCACAGGCGAAGACCGAGCGGAGCGCCACGACGACCTGCTCGGCGGCGGCCAGCACCAGCCGCTGCCCCGCCGTCTTGCCCGCCACCCGCAGCGGCAGCAACGAGGTGCCGAGCCGGTCGTCGGGCAGCGGGGCCCGGGTCACCGGTACCGACCCGGCCGTCAGCCACTCCGCCTGGACGGCGGGCCGTTCCGGATCGCGCAGCGCCGTACTGAGCAGGGTCCGCCCGTCGACGGTCAGCCGCTCCCCGACGATCCGCAGGGCAGGCTCGGCCTGGACCGCCAGATCGAGCCGTACGGCTCCGGCCGGGCCGTCGACCGTACAGCCGATCCGGAAGCCCCGGCGACCCTGCGCGTCGGCGTCGGCCCACTCCGGTACGCAGGCGACGGGGTCCGGGAAGACCTCGCCGAGACCGGCGCCCCCGGCGAGCGCGCCCAGCGCCTCGTACGCCTGTAAGACAGTCGACTTGCCACTACCACTGGCCCCCGTGAACAAAGTCAGCGGAGTCAGCCGGAAGGAGGCGCTCCGATGCGTTCTGAAGGCCGAGAGCCGCATCTCGGTGACAGTGGGCCGGAGCGCCGTGTGGTCGGGTGCGGCGGCGACCCGGCGGGAGGGGGGCTCGGCGGGGCGCGAAGGGGGCACGGTGGCCTGCGGCACGATCTCGTCCATGCGCCGGACGGTACGCAGCCCCGTCGGCGGCGAACCGTTTTGCCGCGCAGACCTTCCTACGAACGGGCGACCCCGGAACCGGACCCGGGGCACCCGCCGCCGTACGGACCCCGGACCGTCCCGGGCGACCGGAAGGCCCTACGGGCGACGGGCGACGGGCGACGGGCGACGGGCGACGGGCGACGGGCGACGGATCAGGATCGTGGCAGCGGAGTCGTGAAGGTGCCCGTAGCGGCCTCCGCGATTCCGTCGACCTCCGTACCGACCGGGGTCAGCAGAAAGACATTCCGGTCCACCCGGTGCATTCCACAGCCGAGCCCGAAGACGACACCACTGCTGAAGTCGAGGATCCGCTTCGCCACGTCCGTATCGGCGCTGGTGAGATCGAGGAGGACCGGGATCCCGGCGATCAGATACTCGGCCACCTCCCGGGCGTCCGCGAAGATCTGGACCCGCAGCACGATGAACCGCCGCTGTCTCGCGGCGGCGTAGTCCTGGGGAACGGTGCGGTGATCGACCCTCGACGGCCATTCGTCGCGGCCCCGCAACGGAACGACCTGCGCGAGTCCCTCCCACTGCTCGTCGGTGACGTCGTACCTTTCGTACCTGCTCATGGCCCCATCCTCCCGTCCCTCACCCGTTCGGCCCAAACGCGACACGGGTGCGCCGCGCAACTATCGCCGCCGTCCGGCGCCCGCCGGGAACCCGGCCGAAGCCACCCGAACCACTCGGGTCGCCCGAACCGGCCCGAAACCATGCGGAGTTGTGCGGAGTCCGGGGCCGGTCCCCGACCCCGGGCGCGCCCGGAGCCGTACACTCCCGTCGGTTCCGGCCCGGTCCGAGAACCGTACCCACCACCACTGACAACGACCCGCCGCCGCTCAGTTCGGCAGACAGAGCTCCGCGTAGCCGCCCTCCGACGGCAGCCCCTCCATGGGCCGCCCGAAGGGCGAGTGCAGCGGCCGGTAGCCCGTACTGGCGTAGATGTCCTCCGCCAGCCGCCCAGCCCGCGCCGCCGACGCCGTATCGCCGCACGCCGCCTGCGACAGCGCGATGACGGCCTGGGCCTGCCCTTCCTGGAGCCGTAGTTGCGACTCCTTGGCGAGCCCCAGGGCCGACGCCGCGTATCCCAGCGCCTCCAGCGGCCGGTACATCCGGGCCGCGCAGACCCCCAGCCCGAGCAGGGCCATCGTGCGGCCCTTGAGATAGCCGATGGACTCGGCGGTGTCACGGGCGAGCCGGAAGTGCTCGAAGGCCCGCTCGTACTGGCCGAGCTGATAGCGGGCGTGCCCCATCGCGATCATCGCGTCCATCCGCAGCCGGGGCCGTCCCGAGCGCCTGCTGAGCCGGCAGGCCGTCAACGCGGCCCGCAGCGCGCCGGGCCCGTCCCCGGCCTCGGCTCCGATCAGGGCGAGCACACTGAGGACCTCCGCCTCGCCGGGCAGATTACCGATGGCCTGGAAGCCCCGCCGGGACGTCATGGCCAGCTCCTGGGCGGTGACCAGCAGCCCCAGATCGAGGGAGATCGTCGCCAGGGTGCAGCTGATCCGCGACGGGCTGTCGGGGGCGCCGATCTTCCGGGACAGGGCGAGCGCCCGGCGGCAGAGCCGCTCCGCCTCCCGCAGCCGCCCCATGCCGTGCAGCACCTCGCCCAGACCGAGGAACGGCTGGGACGGACTGCGGCGCAGCCTGCGGTTGATCGCGATGGACCGGCCGTAGTACTCGGCGGCCCGGCTCAGCCGTCCGAGGTCGCCGGAGACCCCGGCCAGATTGGAGAGCGCGACGGACTCGGCCACGCTCCACCCGGCGCTCCTGGCCAGTTCGATGGCCCGCTCGAAGTGGTTGCGGCTCCGCTCCAGATCGCCCTTGGTGAAGCTGACCAGGCCCAGGCTCTGCTGGGCCGCGGCCTGCCCCTTCACGTCCCCGGCCTCACGGGCGGTGCGCAGGGCGACCGTGGCGACGGCGACCCAGGAGTCCGTGTGGCGGCGGAGCCAGAAGTAGCCGCGCAGGATGTCGGCGATGATCCAGACACTGGGGTCGGGCCCGGAGTCCGCACCCGTGGGGTCCGGGGTGCCGCCGTACTCCGTCACCGGCGCCGCGAGCGCCCCGGACTCAGACCCGGAACCGGCCCCGGAACCGGACCCGGACCTCGCGCCGAGGCCCGCACGGTCACCCGCCCCGGCCCCGAAGTCCGCACCGGACGCGGCACCGGTCTCCACTCCGGACCCGGGTCCGGAGCAGCCGCCGAATCCGGCGGGCTCTCGTTCTCCCGGCCCTGTCGTACTACCGGGGCCCCCGTCCGGAAGCGATGCCTCCGCCTCGATCAGCCTCACCAGGTCCGCGTGTTCCGCGTCGAACCAGTCGGCCGCCCGCTGCGGATCGTCGAAGACGGCCGGAGCGGCGCCCGGCGCCACCGGAGCGACCTCCAGCCGGAGAATCTGCGGATAGAGACAGCGGGCCGCCGAATCCGCGGACGCGGCGTACCAGCGCAGCAGTCGGCGGCGCGCCTCCCGCTGGGAAGGAACCGGATCCCCTGCTTCCGACAGAAGTCTGGCGTACCACCAGATCAGATCGTGCAGCCGTAGCCGGTCGCGGCCGATCCGCTCCACCAGGTGCTCGGCGAAGAGCCGGTCGAGGATTCCGCTCGCGGCCGGTACGGAGCGCCCCAGCAGCGCGGCGACGGCGGGCACGGTCGTCGCGGGCCCGGGCAGGATGCCCAGCGTACGGAAGGCGTCCCGGGCGTCCGGATCGAGCCGCCGGTACGACAGTTCGAACGTCCGGCGCACCGCCGAGTCCGGGTCCCCCGCCACCGCCAGCGTCTCCAGCGGATTGCCGGACCGCAGCTCACGCACGTGATGGGCGATCAGACTGTCCGGGTGCAGGGCGAGATTGGCAGCGGCGATCCGCAGCGCCAGCGGACTCCGCCCGCAGATGGCGACCAGATCGGTCATGGCCTCGGGCTCCCGGTCGGCCCTGCGCGCCCCCACGACGCTGCGGACCAGCGCCTTGGCGTCGTCCGATGCCAGCGGGCGCAGCGGCAGCATCGACGCGCCATGGGTGACGATCAGCGACCCCAGCCGGTTGCGGCTGGTGACCAGGGCGAGGCATCCGGTGTCGTACGGCAGCAGTTGTCGTACCTGATCGGCTGATTCCGCATTGTCCAGAACGATGAGGACCCGTCGGCCCGCGAGGGTGCTCTGGTACAGCTCGGCCATCTCGGCGAGCTCATGCGGAATGTTCTGGTACGCGATGCCCAGGGCCCGGAGCAGTCCGGAGAGCGCCTCCTTGGGGCGCATCGGGCTCTCGTCGCTGTGGCCGCGCAGATCGAGGAAGAGCTGACCGTCGGGGAAGGCGTCCCGGGAACCGCGGCACCACTGAAGTGCCAGCGCCGTCTTTCCGCTGCCCGCGGGGCCGACGATCATCAGTACGCCGGAGCCGCCCCGTGCCTCCTCCACCAGCCGTCCCAGCTGGGCCAGTTCCTTGGCCCGGCCGATGAAGGCGCCGGTCCGGGAGTGGCGCTGGACCGACTCGGCCTCGGCCCGTACGGATTCCGCGTCGCACTCGTCATGGGCCCGCGCGTGATCGTGGCCGCTTCCGGCGACCCAGCCATGGCCGTTGTCGGGCCCCTGGCCGGGGCCGGGGCCGGCGGGAGGGGCGGTGACGGCTCCGGGCGCCCGGCGCTGCCCCGGCACGGCCACGGGCAGCCGGCCGTGGCCCGCGTCGTGGTCCCGTTCGCAGATATGCGCGGCAGGCGGCGGCCCGGCCGCCGGTCCGCCGACGGCTCCCGGACCCCGGCCGGGCTCGCCGCCCCGGGCACCGGCCCGCAGTCCGCTTCCGCCGGGAAACTGCCCGCCCGGCCCCTCCCCGCCGTCGGCCGGCACCGCGCCGACCATGGGGCCGCGTTCCGCGACGAACCGGCCGTCGTAGCCCTGCCACCGTCCCCCCGAACCCCCCGCACGGGGGCTGGGGACGGCCCCCAGGAACCAGCCGGACCGGCCGGACGCGTCGCCCCGGCTCCGTTCCGTACGGGGCACCACGGCATCGTCCAGCAGCAGCGGATCGGCCCGCAGAATCATGTTCTGCACCTGCTGGAGATCGGCGCCGGGGTCGAGCCCGAGGTCCTCCGCGAGCCGGGTCCGGGTCTCGTTGTAGACCTCCAGCGCCTCGCCCCGGTGGTCGGCGCGGTAGAGGGCGATCATGCGGAGCATGGCGAGCCGCTCGTGGTGGGGGTGTTCGGCGGTGGCCCGGGCCAGCTCCTCCAGGACCAGCTCACGGCGCCCCAGCAGCAACCGGGTCTCCGCCCGCTGGGTGACGGCGGAGATGTACGAATCCTCGAACCCGGCGCCCAGCCGGCGTACCAGCCCCTCGGGCGCCGTGCCCGCGAGCACCGGGCCGCCCCAGTCGGCGAGCGCCTGGTCGAGCAGGCGCAGCCGCTCCTCCAGGTTCTCGGCCCGCTCGGCCCGCAGCAGGGAAGAACGGAACCGGTGCAGGTCGACGGCGCTGGGATCGCCCTCGATCTGATAGCCGTCGCCGGACTTCACCAGTGCGAATCCGTAGTGTTCGGCGTCCTCGGCCGTGAACCGGCCGCGGAGCCGGGAGATATGGACCTGGAGGCTGCCCCGCGCGCTGGACGGCGGCTGCCCCTCGTCCCAAAGCAGACTGATCAGTCTGTTTGCCGGGACCACCCGTCCGACGTCGAGCAGCAACAGGCCGAGCAGCAGCCGTTCACGGCGCCGCCCGATGCGCAATGATGCTCCCCTGGCGGTCCATTCCAGGCCACCGAGGATGCGGAACCTCATTCCCCCATCGGTCATGTCGTGAATCCTCCGCAATCAGCCTGCTCCGTGGCAAGCGCTTGGCAACCGGTTGGCCAGGCTCTGGCCGGAGGGCTCTGAGAGATTTGCCATCTGCTCGGGCTTGAACACGGGGAACTCGGGCGGCTAGCAAGAGGAAAGGGCTCACCAGCATGTCATCCGATATGTTCATCGAGACCGACAGGACGCTCCAGACACGACTCAAGAGTGACACGGACCGCCAGGAAGCCGAAGCCGGAGTACCGTCGGAACTGCCGCTCGGTTCGATCGGCCAGAACCCGGACAACCCCCGGGAGCTGCGCGACCTCGACCCGCTGACCACCAGCATCCGGGAGATCGGGCTCGTCAACGCGATCACGGTGGCCTCCGTCGAGGCGTATGTACGGGAGCGACCGTCCCGTGCGCACGAACTCGCCGCGGGTGCCCGGTACATCGTTGTCGACGGCCACCGCCGGCTCGAAGCGGCCCGGCGGGCGGGGCTGACCGCCGTCCGGGTCAGCGTCGACGACGCGCTGGTCTCCACCGACCGCTCCCTCCTGGAAGCGGCGTTCGTCGCCAACGTGCACCGCGACGACATGAATCCGCTGGAGCAGGCGTACGCGCTCAAGAAGCTGGTGGAGTTCTACGGCTCCCAGAACAAGGCCGCCAAGCGGCTCGGGATCGCCCAGTCGACCATCTCCTCCAAACTGTCGGTCCTCGAGCTCGGGCCCGAACTCCAGGCCGACCTGCTCGCGGGACGCCGCAAGGTCGTCCATGTGCGCAATCTCTCCCGGCTCAGCCCGCAGCAGCAGAAGCAGCGGGCCGACGCCAGGGCGGCGGCCTCCGAGTCCCGGAGCGCCGACACCCGGGGCGCCGGGCGCCCCACCGAGCACCGGCATCCGGCCCGGGTACACCCGCAGGGGATGAACGGCATCGCGCGGCAGCGCGGAGTCGTGACGATGCCCTGGGCCGACGGGGTGGCCTGTGCGGAGATCGCGATCGCCCGGATGCGTCCACTGGAGCGGCGGCGGATGCTCCAGCGGCTCTGGCACGAGGCCGAGAAGGAGGCCCGGGCGGCGCGTCAGACCGCGCACCGCCGGGTCTGAATCGGCCGTTCCGCCGCCCGGACGGGCCGGTCGCGGACCGGACCGACCATCCGGCCGCCCGGGTCACCCCGACCTGGAACCGGCCCGTCCGGAACACCTCGCACCGTCAACCGGCACATCCCCCGTCGCCCCCGGCCGCCTCATTCCCCGTCCCGTCCGCCCCATCACCCCCTCCCGTCCGGCGCCTTCCCCTCCCGTACGCCGGTCCCGTCCGGTCCGGAGATCCACAGCCGTCCCCGGACCGCGGCGGAAGCGGCGTACCCGCGAAGCGTTCCTGCCCACCCGCGCCCGCGCGCCGGGACCGGACACCGCCCCCTCGGACCGACCGGAGACGATCACCCGCGACCGACCGGACCCCTATGATCGAAAGCCGACCGTCCGGGTGCTCGCGCCCGCGGCCGTCGCCACGTCAGCCGCCCGCCGGAGGAGGGTTCTTGCCGGATCAGCACCCCGACTCCGGGACCTCGTACGCCCCGGGGGACACACCGGGCCCCGGACAGCTCGGGAGCGACCGGCTGATGGTGATGGGCTATCTCTACCGGACCGCCGCTTTCGTCCGGCAGCATCTGGAGAACTCGGCGCTGCGCACCTGCGGCCTCTCCTGGACCGGTTTCGTCGTGCTGTGGGTGGTACGGAACCGGGGCGAGGCCGAGACCCGGCTGGTGGCCGAGGACGCGGGGATCTCCAAAGGCACCCTCACCGGAGTCGCCGGAACCCTGGAGTCCCGGGGCCTGCTGACCCGGACCGAACACCCCACGGACGGACGGCGGGTACTGCTCTCCCTCACCGACGACGGCGAGGCCCTGATGGCACGGCTGCGCCCGGTCTTCGAAGCCGAAGTCGCCTTCGTCACGGCCCCGCTGGACGACGAGGAGTGCCGGGACACGGCGGAGGCGCTGCGCCGGGTCGCGGGGCAGATCCAGGAGTACGGCCCGGACCGCAGGTGCGACGATCCGCGGCCCGGCGGCCGGCGCCCGGCCACCGGGCCACGCCACGGCTGATATCCCGATACGACGCTCCTGTCTGCATAAACCAGACCGCCCGGCATACCCCGCGGGAACGAATCCCCGGCCCCGTGCAACCCCGAACCTTCTGATCAGGTCCTTCAGGGGAGACCCGGCCGCCCGGAAGGCCGGGCTCCGCCGCCTTCAGCCGCTTGCCCGTAATTCGTTTGACGCCATACGATTCCCGTCTTCCGCAGCAGTCCGGCGACGGCCTGGACGCACAGACCCTTGGATCCGCCAGTGACCCTGCCGAGACCCCTCATCGCGATCCCCGCCCGCTTCTCCGCGTCCGCTTCGGGTCTGCGGTACGCCGCCATGGTCAGCGCCCGGGCGCTGGTGGACGCGGTATGGCGGGCGGGCGGTGAACCCATCACGGTCCATCCGTACGCCCCCGGCGGCATCGCGTACGCGGACGACGTGGCAGCCCGGCTCGCCCGCTTCGACGGGGTCCTGCTGCCCGGCGGCGGGGAGATAGCCCCGCACCGGTACGGCGACGGCGCGACCGAGCACTATCCGGCGGACGACCTCGACGACGAACAGGACGGCTTCGATCTGGAGCTGGCCCGCCAGGCGCTCCGTACCGGACTGCCGATCCTCGCGGTCTGCCGCGGCCTGCAGATCGTGAACACCGTGCTGGGCGGCACCCTGCACGAGGACACCCGGGGTCCGGAGACCGGTCACCGGCATCTGATCCATCCGGTGATACTGCGGCCCGGTTCCCGGATCGCCCGGATCACCGGCGGCGAGACCGTCAAGGCGTCCTGCTACCACCACCACCGGGTGGACCGGCTCGGCGACGGACTGCGGGTCACGGCCCGGGCGGCCGACGGCACTCCGGAGGCGCTGGAACTCGTCGGCGCCAAGGACTGGATGACGGCGGTCCAGTGGCACCCCGAGGACACCGCCCACGACGACCCGGCCCAGCAGCGGATCTTCGACGCCTTCGTCCGGGCGTCCACGGGCGAGTCCGACCACTGCTGACACCCCGGCCGGGGCCCCGGGCCGAAAGGGGCCTGGGCCGAAAGCGCCGACGCGATGCCGACCGGCCGTGCACGACCGTCAATCGACCGGACACAGCCATCGACCGACCACATCCGACCGCCGACATACTGCGGACCGACCGGATATGAACGAAACACGGCACCTATAGGGGCCGGTCGCCCGGGCAGCCGCTCGACGGAGCGGCCCCCGGGTCAGTCCTGCTTCTTGCGGCGGGTCCCGAACACGATCTCGTCCCAGCTCGGTACGGCGGCACGACGCCCCGGGCGGACACCGTCCGCCTCGGCCTGCCGGTCGGTCGTCCCGATCAGCCGGTCCCGGTGTCCCGCCACCGAACGGGGCATCAGGACATCGGCGTACGCGGACCCCGCGCCCGCCGACGCGGCGGGCGCCACGCTCTCCTCCGCCTCCTCGGGCTCCGCAGCGGCCTCCGCCGCTGCCTCGGAGGGCATCGGGCGCTCCGGTACGACCAGATCGCCCCGGAAGCTGGGAACGGCCTCCAGAAGGCTCGTCAGGGAGTCGCGCTCACCGGCCTCGTCGGGCACCGGCGCGCCGGTGCCCGGTCCCGGGGAACGCTCCGGCGCCCGGTCGAGGGTCCGGTCCAACGGCCGGTCCCGGGGCAGCCTGGCGATCCTGGGCACGAACGGCACGCTGGCGTCCGGCGCGGCGATCGTATCGTCGGTCTCCCCGATCAGCGCCCTGGCCTCGTCGTCGACGGCCTGCACCAGCCGGCGCGGCGGGTCGTAGGTCCAGCTCGCCGCGTGGGGCTCGCCGGCGACCCGGTAGACCAGCAGGACTTCCCAGGTGCCGTCGTCGCGGCGCCAGGAGTCCCAGAGTGTGGTGTCCTTCTCCGCGCCGCGCAGCGCCAGCCGCTCCTTGACGGCCTCGCCGAGGGGCGGACCGGAGTTCTCACCGGGGCGGCGTACGGGGGTCTTGCGGGCGCGCTCGGCCATGAACGCGCGCTCCGCGAGTACCGGGCCCTCGAAGCGGCGCACCCGCTCCACCGGGATCCCGGCCAGCTGGGCGACCTCCTCGGCCGACGCTCCCGCACGTATCCGCGCCTGGATGTCCCGGGGGCGGAGATGACTCTCCACCTCGATCTCGATCTGGCCGAGCCGGGCGCGGTCGTTACGTACGGCGGCCCGCAGCCGCTCGTCGATCGGAAGGGTGTACTCCGTGCTGTCCGCAGCCTTGAGCACCAGTCGTGTGCCGTCGTTGGAGACGGCCACGACACGCAGTTCGGGCATGGGGACCTCCCGGGTGGTGCCTGCCGACGTCACCTGTGCGTCGCCGCTTCCGCTAGTCGAGTGTGGCCTGCCCGGGTGCAGCCTGCCACAACCTTGCCGAGTTGCTCCGGCGTGTCGGGCACGGGCCCGTGATCGCCACTGTGGCACGGTTACCTGTTGACCACTCAGCGTGATCGCGAAATCACTCTGCGTGCAGATTTCCCTGCGGTATCGCGGCGCAGCCGGATCGAGCGCCGCTTTCGGCCCCCATTCCCGGGTTCCGGGCACCCGTAAGGGAGTCCGGACCCAGGGCTCGCCACAGTACTCCATTCGGGCCATCGGGGTGGACTGCCGCGCCGCGGAAGTTGACGCGACCGACCCCGATCGGCCATCGAGGCGGCGACCAAGGGTGTCCTCCTTCACAAAATCTCCTCAAAGGGAACTAATCACTCCGCCCCATCTGTCCCTCATGCGTAGTTGAAACGACGAAAGGCGAACAGGGGCTGACGATGCGAGAACGCCCGTCCACCGGCACCGGCACCGGCCGGATCAGCCGGAACGATCCGCCGGACCCCGCGGGACAACAGGGGCCCCGGCGACTCGATCTGAGCGTCCCCCAGGTCGCCGGGAGCGCGCTGGCCGCCGTCACCGCGGCGGTGCTCGCCTCCCGGCTGGGGGTGTACGGCACGATCATCGGCGCCGGAGTCGTCTCGGTCGTGGCCACCTGCGGCGGCTCGGTCTTCCAGCACCTCTTCAGCCGTACCGGTGACCAGTTGCGCGGCTCCGGCGGCCCGGGACGGTCCGCCGGGCGCCACCCGGAACCGTCCACCGGGCCGCCCTTGGCTCCCGAGCCGGGTCCTGGTCCGGGCTCAGGGGAGTTCGGTGCCGCCACCACACACGGCTCCCGGATACGCGGCTGGCGGCGTCCCGCGGCCGCCGCGGCCGTCGTCTTCGGTGTCGCCATGGCCGGGATCACCGGCTACGAGGTGCTCTCCGGCTCCGGCCTCGACGGCGGCGGGGGCACCACCGTCGGAACGGTCGTCCGGGGCGGCAACGGAGGCGATGGCTCCGGTCCGGCCCGCGAGGACCGGGAGCCGTCGCGGGAGCAGCAGCGGCCGGAGACCGACCGGGGCCGGGACGACGGCCCCGACGACCCCGGGAGCCCGCCCGCCCCGCCGACGGACCCGGAGCGGACCGGCGACGGGACCACCCCGGCCCCGGAACAGGGAGGCGGCACCCCCGAGCCGCCCGCCGGGAAACCGGCACCCGCGCCCTCCGGCTCTCCCGGTGCCTCTCCCGGCCCGTCGTCGCCCGGGACCGGTTCCGGCGCCCCCGGCCCGGCCTCGGGCGCCGACGGCGGCGGTACGGGCCGGGGCGCCGGCGGCGATCCGGGTACGGCGCAGGGGGCCGCCGGTGCCCGCCAGGACGGCCCGGCCCGGTAGCCCCGCGGACCGGCCGTCAGGCCCCCAGCACCCGCCGCAGATAGTCGTTGCCGAACCGGCGCTCCGGGTCCAGCCGGTCCCGCAGCGCCGTGAACTCCCCGAACCGGGGATAGACCCGGGCCAGTTGCCCGGCGTCCCTGGTGTGCAGCTTGCCCCAGTGCGGGCGGCCGCCGTGGGCGGTCATCACCCGTTCCACGGCCGTGAAGTAGGCCCGGTGGGGCGCGCCCCGGTACTGGTGGACGGCGATATAGGCGCTGTCCCGGCCCGACGCGGTGGAGAGGGTGATGTCGTCGGCCGGGGCGGTCCTGACCTCGACCGGGAAGCCGATCTTCAGCGGGGAGCGTTCGATCATGGCCTTGACCTCGCGCAGCGCCGCCGTACACGCCTCCCGGGGCACCGCGTACTCCATCTCCAGGAAGCGCACCCGGCGCGGTGACGTGAAGACTTTGTAGGGAATGTCGGTGTAGGTACGGGCCGAGAGCGCCCGGCTGGCGATCCCGGCGATCGCGGGGACGGCGGCGGGCACCGCCCGGCCGACCGTGCAGGCCATCTGGAAGAGTCCGTTGGCGAGGAGTTCGTCCTCGATCCAGGCGCCGACCGCGCCGGGCGGTGCGGCGGGCCCGGCGCTGCGGTTGTTCCGCTTGGTGGTGCAGTTGTCCGTATGCGGGAACCAGTAGAACTCGAAGTGCTCGTTCTCCGCGTACAGCGCGTCGAAGTCGGCCGTGACCCGGTCGAAGGACATCGGCTCCTCGCGTGCGGTCAGCAGGAAGAGGGGCTCGACGGCGAGGGTGACCGCGGTGATCACACCGAGGGCGCCCAGGCCGATCCTGGCGGCGGCGAAGATCTCGGGGTGGTGGTCGGCGTCGCAGGTCATCAGGGTTCCGTCGGCGGTGACCAGCTCCAGGGCGCGGATCTGGGCGGCGAGGGAGCCGGAGTCACGGCCGGTGCCGTGGGTGCCGGTACTGACCGCCCCGGCGACGGTCTGCGCCATGATGTCGCCCATATTGGCGAGGGAGAGGCCCTCCCGGGCGAGGGCGGTGTTCAGCCTGCGCAAGGGGGTGCCGGACTCGACGGTGACGGTCATCGCGGTCCGGTCGATCCGCCGGATGCCGGTGAGCAGATCGGGGCGGATCAGCAGCCCGTCGGTGGCGGCGACGGCCGTGAACGAGTGCCCCGTACCGACCGTTTTCACCGTGAGGCCGTCCTCGGCGGCCCGCCGTATCGCGTCGGCGACCTCGTCCGCGGAGGCGGGCGAGGTCTCGCGGACCGGCCGCGCGGTGACGTTCCCCGCCCAGTTACGCCAGACGCGTGTCCCGTTCGCCCTGCTGATCGTGCTCATCGACCGGCTGCCCCTCCCTCGTCGGCACCGGCTCGGTCAGCCGGCGGTATCCGAGGAACGCCACCACGGCGGCCAGGGCTCCGGCAACCCCCGGGACGGCGTAGGCCGTACGGGCGCCCCATTCGTCGATCGCGATACCCGCCGCTCCCGAGCCGAGCGCGACCCCGACCGCGAGTCCGGTACTGACCCAGGTCATGCCCTCGGTCAGCTTGGTGCCGGGGACGTGCGAGGCGACCAGCGCCATGGTGGTCACCATCGTCGGGGCGATGGCCAGGCCCGCGAAGAAGAGCACGGCGCAGAGCGCGACCAGATTCCCGACCAGTTGGAGCGGGACCAGGCTGACGGCCATCACGCAGACGCCCAGCAGCCAGCGCCGGGCGGGGGACCCCTTCGGCCTCAGCAGTCCGAAGACGAGACCGGCCAGACACGATCCGGCCGCGTAGATCGCCAGCGCCGCACTGGACGCGGCCTTGTTGCCCTGCTCCTCGGCGAAGGCGACGGAGACCACCTCGACGGAGCCGAAGACGGCGCCCGTGGCCACGAAGGTGACCACCAGTACCTGGAGCGCGCGGGACGCCAGCGCCGAACCCGGGGTGTGCTCCTCGCGCGGGGCGGGCACCGGCTCGGTGGCCTTCTGCGCGGTCAGCCAGAACACCCCGACCAACAGGAAAAGCGCGGCAAGTACTGGTCCGGCAGCGGGAAACCAGCCGGTGGACAGCCCGATCGCGAGCGGCGGACCGGCGATGAAGCAGATCTCGTCGACGATCGCCTCCCACGCGTACGCCGTGTGCAGCTCCTTCCGGTCCCGGTAGATCGCCGCCCAGCGGGCCCGGACCATCGAGCCGACGCTGGGTACGCAGCCGGTGCCGACGGCGAACAGGAAGAGGGTCCAGACCGGTGCTTCGGCGGTGGCGCAGAGGATCAGTCCGGTCCCGGAGGCGACCGACACCAGGGTCGCCGGGCGGAGTACCCGGGTCTGTCCGTGCCGGTCGACCAGCCGGGAGATCCGGGGGCCGATCGCCGCCGCGGCCAGGGCGATGGTCGCCGCGACGAGTCCGGCGAGCCGGTAGCGGCCGGTCAGCTCGGAGATCATCGCCAGGACTCCGACGCCGGTCATCGCCAGCGGCAGCCTTCCGACGAGTCCCGCGGCGGAGAACGCCGTGGCGCCGGGGGCGGCGAAGATGGCGCGGTAGGGGCTGGGCAACACGTTCTCCGGAGGGGACGGCCGGTAAGGCGTATTAGTGCGATGACAGGTTACGACCCCGGTTCCGCTCGGCGCACCGGGGTTTGTTCTACCCGCTGTGAGCTGCGACGACTGCTTCGCGACCGGGTCGGGGGCCGGTCATCGGCTCCGGGGCCGTCCACAGGCCGCGCGGGTCCCGGCGGCGGGTGGGTGCGGCGTTGTCGGTGCCGGGTGGCAGGATCGGTGACATGTCCGACCAGCGTGACTCCGCACCGTACGACGCCCTGCTGCTGCTCTCCTTCGGCGGCCCCGAGGGACCCGACGACGTGGTCCCGTTCCTGGAGAACGTGACCCGGGGCAGAGGCATCCCCAAGGAGCGCCTGAAGGAGGTCGGGCAGCACTATTTCCTGTTCGGCGGCGTCAGTCCGATCAACGACCAGAACCGTGCCCTGCTGGACGCCCTCCGGAAGGACTTCGCGGACCACGGTCTCGATCTCCCGGTCTACTGGGGCAACCGCAACTGGGACCCGTATCTGACCGACACCCTGCGCGAGATGGTCCGGGACGGCCGCCGCAGGATCGTGACGCTCACCACCAGCGCCTACGCCTCCTACTCGGGCTGCCGTCAGTACCGCGAGAATCTGGCAGACTCGCTGGCGGCGCTGACGGCGGAGGGTTTCGAGCCGCCGCGGGTGGACAAGCTGCGGCACTACTTCAACCATCCGGGGTTCCTGCGGCCGATGATCGACGGGGTGCTCGCCGCCCTGGCCGAGTTGCCCGAGGACGTCCGGGCGGGCGCGCATCTCGCCTTCACCACGCACTCGATCCCGGACGCCGCGGCGGACACCTCGGGCCCGGTCGCCGGGCACGGCGAGGGCGGGGCGTACGTCCGCCAGCATCTGGACGCGGCCCGGGTGATCGCGGACGCGGTCCGCGCGGAGACCGGGGTGGAGCGGCCCTGGCGGCTGGTCTACCAGTCCCGCAGCGGCGCCCCGCACATCCCCTGGCTGGAGCCGGATATCTGCGACCACCTGGAGGAGCTGCACACGGCGGGGGCACCGGCGGCCGTCATGGTCCCCATCGGGTTCGTCTCGGACCATATGGAGGTGCTGTACGACCTGGACACGGAGGCGGCGGCCAAGGCGGCCGAGCTGGGGTTGCCGGTCCGGAGGTCGGCGACGGTCGGCGCGGACCCCCGGTTCGCGGCGGCCGTACGGGAGCTGGTGCTGGAGCGTGCGGCGAAGGAGCGCGGCGAGCCGGCCGCCCCGTGCGCGCTCGGGGCGCTGGGCCCTTCGCACGACCTCTGTCCGGTGGGCTGCTGCCCGGCGCGCAGTCCGCGGCCCGCCGCGGCGGGCGCGGACAGTCCGTACGCGTGAGGGGGTGTCCGCGCCGTCCGGGGCCGCTCCGTACGGCTTCCGGACCCCGGGCTCGCCCGTGCCCGGCGCCGTCTCCCGTACCCGCCCAGAAGACCGTGTCGACCGTGAGGAATGGCCGTGACCGCGACGAGTGACCCCCTGCTCCCCGAACTGCTCGCCCTGGCGCTGGAGGCCGCCGACCGGGCCGGGCGGCTGCTGCGCGACGGCCGACCGGACGATCTGTCGGTCGCCGCCACCAAGTCCAGCCCGATCGACGTCGTCACCGAGATGGACATCGCGGCGGAGAAGCTGATCACCGGCTTCCTGGCGGAGCGTCGGCCGGACGACGGCTTCCTCGGCGAGGAGGGGGCCTCCCGGGAGGGCACGAGCGGGGTCCGCTGGGTCGTCGATCCCCTGGACGGGACCGTGAACTATCTCTACGGGCTGCCGACCTGGGCCGTGTCGATCGCGGCCCAGCGGGACGGCGAGACGGTGGCCGGGGTGGTCGCGGTCCCGATGCGCGGCGAGACCAGCCGGGCCGTGGCCGGGGGCGGCGCGTTCCTCAACGACCGGCCGATCCGCTGCCGTCCGGCGCCCCCGCTGGACCAGGCGCTGATCTCCACCGGCTTCAACTATGTCGCGGACGTCCGGGCCCATCAGGCGCGGGTCGCGGAGCGGCTGATCCCCCGGGTCCGGGACATCCGGCGCGGTGGCGCCGCGGCGGTGGACCTCTGCGATGTGGCCGCGGGCCGACTGGACGGCTACTACGAGCGGGGACTCAACCCCTGGGATCTGGCGGCGGGCGATCTGATCGCCCGCGAGGCCGGGGCGCTCACCGGCGGACGGCCGGGCGAGGCCCCGTCGGGCGAGCTGGCCGTGGCGGCCCCGCCGGGGGTCTTCGAGCCGCTGCAGGGCCTGCTGGAGGGGCTCGGCGCCTGGCACGACTGAGAGACCGGGCATCGGGGCCGGAGCGCGCCACGGTGGCGGCGGGGACCCGTAGCGGGGCCGACAGGTCCGGTCCCGGGCGGCCCGGGGGGCCCGGCGGCGGGCCGAAACGGGCGCGGGCCCGGCGCCGAGCGCGCCGGACCCGCTTCCGTACCGTCGATCATGTGTCCGTTCGGCTCGTCCGTGCTCCCCGGTCGGGGGTCGTCCCGTTGTGACGAGCGATGAGTTCGCCGATTGTTCCGGATGGGTTCCGGTGGGGGGATTCTCTGCCCGGGAAGGCGGATCGCCGGGCTGGGCGGTCTCTCAGGCGGCTCGGGCCGCGCCGACCTCCACGCCGTGTTCGGCGGCGAGGCGTCGAAGGTCTTCCAGCTCGGCCAGCTCGACTTCCGCGAGGAAGTCGTCACCGGTCTCGCGAGCCAGGTCGAGGTCCGTCTCGGCGGCCTTTATGCGCTCCAGCAGTCCATCGGTGAATGCGTCCATATGCGCCCCCTCGTCGTGGGTGGTGGCGGGCACGGGGGTGTGCCGCGGTGCTCACCGGCACGGACAGCCGCGGACGGTGAGCGGGCGATCACGGCCCCGGCCGGTCCCGGCGGCGGGCGGACGCATACGGGGGATGCGCCCTTTCGGGGGATGTGATCGCGGGTGTCTTCTCGTCCTCCCCCGGCCTTCCCTCAGAGAAACCTCAACTACGCCGGGAATCCCGTTGATTCCCGTACCATCCGACGGCTTTCCGCGGCCGGCGACGGCCCGGAACAACCCGCCTTACAGCCGGTTTACGCGCGTAACGGGCAGGATGGACGCGCACAGACAGTGCACGGACATGCCCTGATCGGGTCGACGGGGCCAAGGGAAGGATCGCGACGTGCGCGTACTCGTCGTCGAGGACGAGCAGCTGCTCGCCGATGCGGTGGCCACCGGGCTGCGCCGGGAGGCCATGGCGGTCGACGTGGTGTACGACGGCGCGGCCGCCCTGGAGCGGATCGGGGTGAACGACTACGACGTGGTGGTACTCGACCGCGATCTTCCGCTGGTCCACGGTGACGACGTCTGCCGCCGGGTCGTCGAGCTGGGAGTGCCCACCCGGGTACTGATGCTGACCGCGTCCGGGGACGTCTCGGACCGGGTCGAGGGGCTGGAGCTGGGGGCGGACGACTATCTGCCCAAGCCCTTCGCGTTCACCGAGCTGACGGCCCGGGTCCGGGCCCTGGGGCGGCGGACGACGGTTCCGCTGCCGCCGGTCCTGGAGCGGGCCGGGATCAAGCTGGACCCCAACCGGCGCGAGGTGTTCCGGGACGGCCGGGAGATCCAGCTCGCCCCGAAGGAGTTCGCGGTGCTGGAGGTGCTGATGCGCAGCGAGGGAGCCGTCGTCTCGGCGGAGCAGCTGCTGGAGAAGGCGTGGGACGAGAACACCGACCCGTTCACGAATGTGGTGCGGGTGACCGTGATGACCCTGCGCCGTAAGCTCGGCGAGCCGCCGGTGATCGTCACCGTGCCCGGCTCGGGTTACCGGATCTGACCGGTGGCAGGCACTCCCCCGCCCCCCAAGGTCCCGCCGAAGCCGTCCTGGGACCCCCGTACGCCGGTCCGGCCGCTGCTGCGGCCGACGATCCGGATACGGCTCACCCTGCTGTACGGCGGAATGTTCCTGATCGCGGGCATCCTGCTGCTGTCGATCATCTATCTGCTGGCGGCCCAGGCCCTGCACGACGGCAACGGCCTGCCGTTCAAGATCCTCTCGGGGAAGTTCCAGGCCACCACGGGCTGGTGCAAGCTGCCCGCCGAGGGCACCGGCGACCAGTTCGGCGAGGCGGTGGCCCGGTGCTTCGCCCAGCAGCGGGAGGTGGCGCTGAACGATCTGCTGCGCCGCTCCCTCTTCGCGCTGCTGGGGCTGAGCATCATCGCCTTCGCCTTCGGCTACGCGATGGCGGGCCGGGTCCTGTCCCCGCTGGGCCGGATCACCCGTACCGCCCGCCAGGTCGCCGGTTCGGACCTCTCGCGCCGGATCCAGCTGGACGGCCCGGAGGACGAGCTGAAGGAGCTGGCGGACACCTTCGACGAGATGCTGGCCCGGCTGGAGCGGGCCTTCAGCGCCCAGCAGCGGTTCGTCGCCAACGCGTCGCACGAGCTGCGGACCCCGCTGGCGATCAACCGCACCCTGCTGGAGGTGCATCTCTCGGATCCCGGGGCCCCGGCGGAGCTGCGACAGCTGGGCAAGACGCTGCTGGCGACCAACGAGCGGAGCGAGCAGCTCGTGGAGGGGCTGCTGCTGCTGGCCCGGAGCGACAACCAGATCGTCGAGCGCAAGCCGGTGGACCTGGCCGAGGTGGCGACCCGGGCCGTGGACCAGACCCGGAGCGAGGCCGACGAGCGGGGCGTGGAGATCCGGGGGGAGCGCACGCCGGCGGTCGTCCAGGGCAATGGTGTGCTCCTGGAGCGCATCGCGCTCAATCTGGTGCAGAACGCCGTCCGGTACAACGTTCCGGACGGGGGCTGGGTCGAGGTGACCACCAGGACGGAGCCCGGCCGGGCGGTCCTGGTCGTGGAGAACACGGGCCCGATGGTCCCGGCGTACGAGATCGACAACATCTTCGAGCCGTTCCGCAGACTGCGGCAGGAGCGGACGGGGAGCGACAAGGGTGTCGGTCTCGGTCTGTCGATCGTCCGGTCGGTGGCCCGGGCCCACGGGGGACGTATCATCGCGGAGCCCCGGGAGGGCGGTGGGCTCGTGATGCGCGTCACTCTGCCGCTCTGAGTCCGACCCGGATCGCTGACCGTGATCACATGCGACCAGGAAGTCCGTTCGCTTTTGGCGGAATTTTCGGGACCTGTTCCCGGGTTGCCCATGTGTGATCGATCACAGGGACGATTTTCGGACCATCTACTCTCCGTGATCATGCACCTTCCGGAAAGCCGGTAAAAGTCCGGGTTTCCGGGGGTCGGGATCACGGGAAGTACACGGGGTGGCGCCCGTGAGCTGCGACATTCGGATCGTGTACGGTCCCCATCGCCATCCAACCCGATCACTCCCGAGGGATCCGGTTGGGTGTCGATTGAGTAACAGACCTTGATGTGAGGCAAAATCTCCGCCTCAGGTCGGGCACAAGTCCGGCCTCTCACGCGTTACGTGCGCTGGAGACACCGCAATCACACCCAGAGGGGGAGAGCGACACATGGCAACGGATTACGACACCCCACGCAAGACCGACGACGATGTCGATTCGGACAGCCTTGAGGAACTGAAGGCCCGCCGGAACGACAAGTCGACCTCGACCGTCGACGTCGACGAGTTCGAGGCCGCCGAGGGCATGGAGCTGCCCGGCGCCGACCTCTCCAACGAGGAGCTGGCCGTCCGGGTGCTGCCCAAGCAGGCCGACGAGTTCACCTGCATGAGCTGCTTCCTGGTCCATCACCGCAGTCAGCTGGCCCGTGAGAAGAACGGTCAGCCGATCTGCCGCGACTGCGAGTAAGGTCCGGTCGGCCGTGGCAGGCGAGACACCGTCGCGGAAGCGGCGTTTCCGGCGTCAGAAGCCGTCGGAGACGTATCAGGGCGGTTCGGGACCGTCCGGGGCTCTTGAGCCCTCGGACGAGCGCTCGGCCGCCCTCCTGCCCCATGCCGTGGGAGACGACGGGCGAGGCCCAGTGGCCTCGCCTGAGACCCTCCCGGCGCTCCCCCACCAGGGAGCGGAGACGGCGGACGGGCCCCCGGCGAAATCCGGACGGCTGGCCGGCGTGCGCGCGGGCGTGCGCAGAAGCGGTCAGAGCGCCCGGGCCGCCGTCGGCTACCTCGCCGACCGGATCATCGACAACGCGCCCCGTATCCCGGTGCGCGATCTGACGACCCTGCGCGCGCAGTTCCCGGGGCTGGGCCCCGAGCAGCTCGCCGACAAGCTGGTCGCGGGCGCGGCCAACGGCACGGCCACGGTCGGGGCGGGCATCGGAGCCGCCGCGATGCTTCCCGTACCGCCCGCGATGCCCGCGGAGCTGGCGACCGAGATCACCGGCGTGGCAGCAATAGAGCTGAAGCTGATCGCCGAGCTGTACGAGGTCTACGGCCTCCGCCCGCCGGGCACGCTCAAGGAGCGCAGCACCGTCTATCTGGCCACCTGGTCGGAAGAGCGCGGCATCGACGTGACCAAACCGTCGACGTACAAGAACGCCGCTCTGGTCAGCAGCGGGCTCAAGCGCGAGCTGCGCCAGCAGATCATGAAGCGGATGATCCGCAACCTGCCGAACCTGCTGCCCTTCATGGTCGGGGCGGCCGTCGGCGCCGTCATCAACCGCCGGGACACCCGCCAGCTCTCCGAGCGCATCCGCAAGGACCTGCGGGTCCGCCAGGTGCCCTGGGACGCCTTGGAGGCCCTTCCGCCGCTGGAGGAGCCCAAGGAGCTGGAACGGCCCGCCGAGCCGGTCACCCGCGGCGGCGAGCCGGAGCACTGAGCGACCGGACGGGTCGGCCGGATCAGCCCGAGAGCGCGGCGGCCAGCGCCCGGGGGTCGCGGGTCGACAGATAGACGTACGGCGTCGGGTCGGCCGGGTCGGTGACCTCGATCCGTACCGCGGTCGGCACATAGCTGCGCAGCAGCATGAAGGCCCGGGGATCGGCCTTGTACGAGCGCCAGGCCCGGGCCTCCTCGGGATCCAGCACCTCCGGCTCGCCGAGCGCCGTGAGCGGGATCCGGGCGTCCCCCGCGACGAGGGACCCGGCGACCACCCGGATCCGGGCGGAGCCGTACGAACTCACCACGGCCCCGGCCAGCAGCGATACGACTATCACCGTGATCAGCGTCGCCAGCAGGCCGACCGGGAAGACGGTCAGTCCGCCGGTGAGCCCGAGCAGCAGAACGATCACCCACCACAGGGGCGGGGCGGTCAGACGTTCGTCGTAGCGGGGCGCGGCGGCGGATGAGGGCTGCATACGGCCAAGTCTGGCAGGGGCCCCGGCGGGTCCGGCCCGCGGGTACGGCCCCGTGCCCGGCGCTCGTACGGATGTCCGGGCCGCCCGCCGCGGCGGACCGGTGGGCGGGGTCCCGCGAGGGGCGTGCGCGGGCGGGCGCCGACGGCTCGCGTGAGCCGACCGGCCGACCGCGGGTAAGGTCTGCGCCTGTGAGCACCGCTAATCCACCGGGTCCGGACCCCTCGCCGACGGATCCGGCGACCGCCCGTATATCGCCCCTGACGCCTCCGGCCGACGCCGTACCCCCGGTACGGCACCCCGAGGCCCCGGCACCCGGTGAGCCGCTCGGCACCCACTACGAGCAGTGCTTCGGCTGCGGCGGCGACCAGCCGCACGGGCTGCGGCTCGCGGCCCGGGCGGGCGAGGGTGTGAGCATCACGGCCGAGTTCACCGTGCGGCCCGCCCATCAGGGCGCCCCGGGCCTGGCCCACGGCGGGGTGCTGACCACCGCCCTGGACGAGTCCCTGGGCTCCCTCACCTGGCTGCTGCGAACGATCGCGGTCACCGGACGGCTGGAGACCGATTTCGTCGCGCCGGTCCCGGTGGGCACGGCGCTCTTCCTCCGGGCCGAGGTGACCGCGGTGGCCGGACGGAAGATCTACGCCCGGGCCGAGGGCCGGATCGGCGGCCCCGACGGACCGCTCGCCGTCCGGGCGAAGGCCCTCTTCATCGAGGTCAAGGTCGATCACTTCATCGACCACGGCCGCTCGGAGGAGATCGAGGCCGCCATGGCCGACCCCGACCAGATCCGCCGCGCACGCGCTTTCGAGGTGAACCCCTGACATGTCCATCGCCGCCAGCCCCTCCGGCCCGCACGACGCCCTCGACGTACTGATCCGCCGGGTCGATCCGGAGGTGCCGCTGCCGTCCTACGCGCACCCCGGCGACGCCGCCGCCGATCTGGTCACCCGCGAGGCCGCCGAGCTGGCCCCCGGCGAGCGGGCCGTGCTGCCGACGGGCGTCTCGATCGCCCTGCCCGACGGGTACGCCGCCTTCGTCCATCCGCGATCCGGCCTCGCGGCCCGCTGCGGAGTAGCCTTTGTGAATGCCCCGGGGACGATTGACGCCGGGTACCGTGGGGAAATCAAGGTGATCGTGATCAATCTCGATCCGCGCGAGAGCGTGCGGTTCGAGCGCTTCGACCGCATCGCCCAGCTGGTCGTCCAGAAGGTCGAGAAGGTGCGCTTCCACGAGGTGGCGGAGCTTCCCGGCTCGGCACGGGCCGAGGGGGGCTTCGGGTCCACCGGCGGTCATGCCGCCGTGGGCGGCCGTACGGATGGTTCAACGGGTGGGAATCGATACGCTTCCGTCGTATCCGACCGGGAAGGACAGTGACGTGTTCGGACGTCGCAAGAAGAGTGGTTCCGCGAGCGACGCGGACGCGGCCGGCGAGACCGAGCAGGTCGACGCGGCCCTGGACGGGCCCGACGCGGAGGACTCCGCCGACGCCGAGGACGCCCCCCGGCGGGTGAACCTTCCCCCGGCCCCGCGGCCCGACGGCCCCTGGGACGACACCGAGGTGTCCAAGCCCGCCGAGGGCCGGGTGGACCTGGGCGGGCTCTTCGTGCCCGGTGTCGAGGGCATGGAGCTGCGGGTCGAGGTCGCCGGTGACGCGATCGTCGCGGCCACGGTCGTCCTGCGGGACAGCGCGATCCAGCTCCAGGCGTTCGCGGCGCCGAAGAAGGAAGGCATCTGGGGCGAGGTCCGTGAGGAGATCGCCGGCGGTATCACCCAGCAGGGCGGGGTGATCGACGAGGTCGAGGGCCCGCTCGGCTGGGAGCTGCGGGCCCAGGTGCCGGTCCAGCTCCCGGACGGCACGGGCGGGGTCCAGCTGGTGCGCTTCGTCGGAGTCGACGGGCCGCGCTGGTTCCTGCGCGGCGTCATCTCGGGCCAGGGCGCGGTCCAGCCGGAGGCGGCCGGACTGCTGGAGCAGATCTTCCGCGACACGGTGGTGGTCCGCGGTGACGGGCCGATGGCGCCTCGTGACCCGATCGTCCTCAAGCTCCCCGAGGACGCCCAGATGGTGCCCGAGGGCGTCCAGCAGGAGGAGCAGGCGACCTCCCGCTTCTCCGGCGGCATGGGCCAGCTCCAGCGGGGCCCGGAGATCACCGAGGTCCGCTGACCCTCCGCGTCGGCGCCCGGGCGCCGTACCGCTTGCGACGGGCCGTATCCCCCTTGTCCACAGGGGGGTGCGGCCCGTCGTCGTACCCCGTAACGTGCGAGATCGCCGGTGCCCAGCAGCCGGACCGCGGCGGCCCGTGCCGTTCGCGGATCGGCTACGGGGCGGCCGGGTACGGAGCTGTGCGGTGTACGGGAACGACAGGGGGATCTCATGAGCACGGACGAGAGCACGGAAGCGACGGCGGCGGGTACGGCGGTGGCCGGGGAGCCGATGGTGCGGGTGGAGGATCTGCACCGGACGTACGGCTCCGGCGCCGGGGCGGTGCACGCGCTGCGCGGGGTCTCCTTCGAGGTGCCCCGGGGCGAACTGGTGGCGCTGAAGGGCCGCTCCGGGTCGGGGAAGACGACGCTGCTGAATCTCGTCGGCGGTCTCGACACCCCGGACGGGGGGCGGATCAGGCTGGACGGCACGGATCTGTCCGGGCTGGGCGAGAACGAGCTGCTGGAGCTGCGGCGGGACCGGATCGGCTTTGTCTTCCAGTCGTTCGGGCTGATCCCGATCCTGACCGCCGCGGAGAATGTGGGGGTGCCGCTGCGGCTGCGGGGCGCCCCGGTCCGGGAGCGGGACGAGCGGGTGGAGCTGCTGCTCTCCCTGGTCGGTCTCGCGGACCACGCGGCCCAGCGCCCCACGGAGCTCTCCGGCGGCCAGCAGCAGCGGGTGGCCATCGCCCGGGCGCTGGCCAATCGCCCGGCCCTGCTGATCGCGGACGAGCCGACCGGTCAGCTCGACGCGGAGACCGGGCTGTCGGTGATGGAGCTGTTGCGCGCGGTGGTCCGGGCCGAGGGGGTGACGGCGCTGGTCGCCACCCATGACGCCCAGCTGCTCGGACTGGCGGACCGGGTACTGGAGCTGCACGACGGCGAGATAGCCGAGACGGCCGCCGCCGGGGCCGTCCGGGCCTGACCGCCACGGGCCGGGCACGATTCCAACGACACGGCCGAGGCGCCCCACCAGGGTGGCCGTGCGGTACGGGTGGGGCGGATGGGCATCAGAATCGCGTCAATACCGCCCCTCCCGCCCACCCTCCACCCGATTTGCCCGTTTCCTTCGCCGTATCGTCGTCGCAGCGTAGGAGCGGTACGGCGAGTACGCCCGACCGCCTTCTGAAAGACAATGGGGCCATGGCACGCGGCAAGCTTCGGATCTATCTCGGCGCGGCACCGGGCGTGGGCAAGACCTACGCCATGCTCTCCGAGGCCCATCGCCGGGTGGAGCGGGGCACGGACTGCGTGGTCGCCTTCGTGGAGCACCACGACCGGCCGCGTACCGAGGTGATGCTGCACGGTCTGGAGCAGATCCAGCGCCGGGAGCTGGAATACCGGGGCGCGGCGTTCACCGAGATGGATGTGGACGCGGTCCTGGAGCGCCGTCCTGCGGTGGCGCTGGTGGACGAGCTGGCGCATACGAATGTGCCCGGCTCGCGCAACGCCAAGCGCTGGCAGGACGTGGCGGAGCTGCTGGCCGCCGGGATCGATGTGATATCGACGGTGAACATCCAGCACTTCGAGTCCCTCGGCGACGTGGTGGAGTCGATCACCGGCGTCCGGCAGCGGGAGACCGTACCGGACGAGGTGGTGCGGCGGGCGGAGCAGATCGAGCTGGTGGACATGGCGCCGCAGGCGCTGCGCCGCCGGATGGCCCACGGCAATATCTACAAGCCCGACAAGGTCGACGCGGCCCTGTCGAACTACTTCCGGCCGGGCAATCTGACGGCGCTGCGCGAGCTGGCCCTGCTCTGGGTGGCCGACCGGGTCGACGAGTACCTCCAGCAGTACCGGGGCGAGCACAACATCCGCTCGACCTGGCAGGCGCGGGAGCGGATCGTCGTCGGGCTCACCGGCGGGCCGGAGGGACGGACGCTGATCCGGCGGGCGGCCCGGATGGCGGCCAAGGGGTCGGGCAGCGAGATCCTGGCGGTCTACATCGCCCGCAGCGACGGGCTGACCTCGGCGTCGCCGAAGGAGCTGGCGGTCCAGCGCACCCTGGTCGAGGACCTCGGGGGGACGTTTCACCATGTGATAGGCGACGACATCCCCTCGTCGCTGCTGGAGTTCGCCCGGGGCGTCAACGCCACCCAGATCGTGCTGGGGTCCAGCCGCCGCAAGACCTGGCAGTACGTCTTCGGCCCGGGGGTGGGGGCGACGGTGGCCCGGGAGTCCGGGCCCGATCTCGACGTCCATATCGTCACCCACGACGAGGCCGGGAAGGGCCGGGGGCTGCCGGTGGCGCGAGGGGCCCGGCTCGGCCGGTCCCGGATCATCGCGGGCTGGCTGATCGGGGTCGCGGTCCCGCTGTTGCTGTCGCTGCTGCTGACGGCGCTGGACGACACTCTCGGGCTCGCCAACGACGTACTGCTCTTCCTCTTCGCCACGGTGATGGCGGCGCTGCTGGGCGGACTGCTCCCGGCGCTGGCTTCGGCCGCCGTGGGTTCCATCCTGCTGAACTACTACTTCACCCCGCCCGTGCACACCCTGACCGTGTACGACCCCAAGAACATCGTGGCCATCGTCATCTTCTTCGCGGTGGCGGTCGCGGTGGCGTCCGTGGTGGACCTCGCGGCCCGCCGGACCCATCAGGCGGCCCGGCTGCGCGCCGAGTCCGAGATCCTCTCCTTCCTCGCCGGGAGCGTGCTGCGCGGGGAGACGTCGCTGGACGCGCTGTTGCAGCGGGTGCGGGAGACCTTCGGGATGGAGTCGGTGGCGCTGCTGGAGCGGACCAGCGACGTCGATCCGTGGACCACGGCCGGGAGCGTCGGCCCCCGGTCGGTCGTCCGGCCCGAGGACGCCGATGTGGACATGCCGGTCGGGGACCATATGGCGCTGGCGCTCTCCGGGCGGGTACTGCCCGCCGAGGACCGCCGGGTGCTGGCCGCGTTCGCGGCCCAGGCGGCCGTCGTCCTCGACCGCAAGCGGCTGGTCGGCGAGGCCGAGGAGGCCCGCAGACTGGCCGAGGGCAACCGGATCCGTACGGCCCTGCTGGCGGCCGTCAGCCATGATCTGCGGACCCCGCTGGCGGCGATCAAGGCGGCCGTCAGCTCGCTCCGCTCCGACGACGTGGCCTGGTCCGAGGAGGACGAGGCGGAGTTGCTCGCGGGGATCGAGGACGGCGCGGACAGGCTTGACCATCTGGTGGGCAATCTCCTCGACATGTCCCGTCTCCAGACGGGTACGGTCACCCCGTTGATGCGGGTGACCGATCTCGACGAGGTGGTGCCCATGGCCCTGGTCTCCGTGCCCGTGGAAAGTGTGGAGCTGGACATCCCGGAGACGCTGCCGATGGTCACCGTGGACCGGGGGCTGCTGGAGCGGGCGGTGGCGAACATCGTCGAGAACGCGGTCAAGTACAGCCCGGAGGCGACCGCGGTGGCGGTCTCGGCGAGCGCGCTCGGCGACCGGGTGGAGGTCCGGGTCGTGGACCGGGGGCCCGGTGTGCCGGACGACGAGAAGGAGCGGATCTTCGAGCCGTTCCAGCGGTACGGGGACGCCCCGCGCGGCGCCGGGGTGGGGCTGGGCCTCGCGGTGGCCCGGGGCTTCGTCGAGGCCATGGGCGGCACGCTGTCGGCCGAGGACACCCCGGGCGGCGGGATGACCATGGTCCTCACGCTCACCGCGGCGCCCGGGACGACACCGGTGACACCCGATCTCCCCGCGCAGGTCACCTCGTGAGCCCGAGCCCGTTCCGGTGGCCCGGCGGCCGCCCCCGCCGTGACGGCCCCGGCGGCGAACCCGTGCGTGACACCGCAGACAGCGAAGGAACCCCGCGGACCCCGCGGCACCTGAAGGACAGAAAGGCGGGCCAGTGATGACCAGGGTGCTGGTGGTCGACGACGAGCCGCAGATCGTACGCGCCCTCGTGATCAACCTGAAGGCGCGCAAGTACGAGGTGGACGCGGCGCCGGACGGGGCGACCGCTCTCCAGCTGGCCGCCGCCCGCCACCCGGATGTGGTCGTCCTCGACCTGGGGCTGCCCGACATGGACGGCGTCGAGGTGATCAAGGGGCTGCGCGGCTGGACCCGGGTGCCGATCCTGGTGCTCTCCGCCCGGCACACCTCCGACGAGAAGGTGGAGGCGCTGGACGCGGGCGCCGACGACTACGTCACCAAGCCGTTCGGGATGGACGAGCTGCTGGCCCGGCTGCGGGCGGCGGTCCGCCGGGCCGAGCCGGTGGGCGGTGGCGACGACGACGTGGTCGTGGTGGAGACCGAGGGGTTCACGGTCGATCTGGCCGCGAAGAAGGTCAACCGCGACGGGCGCGACGTCCGGCTGACGCCGACCGAGTGGCATCTGCTGGAGGTATTGGTCCGCAATACGGGCCGGCTGGTCAGCCAGAAGCAGTTGCTGCAGGAGGTGTGGGGTCCCTCGTACGGGACGGAGACCAACTACCTCCGGGTCTACATGGCACAGCTGCGGCGGAAGCTGGAGGCCGATCCGTCGCACCCCAAGCATTTCGTGACCGAGCCGGGGATGGGCTACCGCTTCGAGCGGTAGCGCTCCGGGCGCCCCCGGTGACCTCGGGTCGCGGCCCGTCGGCGGGGTTGTCCACAGGCCGCGGACGGGCCGGGCCGGGGGTCGGCCGCGGCCGGTACGCTTGCTGCATGAGTGCACCTCCTACCGGGTCCGGGCCCTCCGGCACCGGCTCCGGACCGGGCGATCCGGCGGCGAAACCGGTCGGCCGTCTCCGCCGTATGTTCGACCGGCTGTCCAGCTCCCGTCAGGACCAGGAGTCCGCGGAGCTGCGGGAGGACGCACAGCTGTCCGGGTGCACCCGGATCGCCGAATGCGGCGATCGCCAGATCGTCCGGGTGACTGGTACGTTGCGCACGGTGACCCTGCGCCCGAGGGCCGGGGTGCCCGCCCTGGAGGCGGAGCTGTTCGACGGCACCGCCCCGCTGGACATCGTCTGGCTGGGCCGCCGCTCGATCGTCGGCATCGAGCCGGGCCGCAGGCTGATCGCCTCGGGGCGGATATCCACGGCCCATGGCCGTCGTGTGCTGTTCAACCCCAAATACGAACTCCGACCGCTCGGACAGGAGTAGCCGGTGACGTCTTTCGACAAGCCGACCCCGACCACCACACCGTCCCCCTCGTCCGCTCCGGGCGCGGCCCCCGCCGGGGATTCCGCGCCGCCGGAGCCGGGCGACGGGCGGGACACCTCGGCCCCGGGCCCGGTCGCCCAGGACCCGGCCGACGTCAAGGCGGTCACCGAGGCCGCGCTGTTCGACGCGTTCGGCGGCGTGCGGGGCATGGTCGAGACGGTGGTCCCGGGGCTGCTGTTCGTCACCATCTACACGATCAACCAGGATCTGCACTCCTCGGCGATCGCCGCCCTGGCGGTCTCGCTGGTGCTGGTCGCGGCCCGGCTGGTCCTCAAGGGCACGGTCAAGCACGCGTTCAGCGGGGTCTTCGGCGTCGCGTTCGGCGTGGTCTTCGCGATGATGACCGGCAATGCCAAGGACTTCTATCTGCCGGGCATGCTGTACACCACGGGGCTCGCGGTGGCGTACATCGCGACCGCGGCGGCCGGGGTGCCGCTGATCGGGCTGATGCTGGGCCCGGTCTTCAAGGAGAACCTCTCCTGGCGGACCCGTAACCCCGGCCGGAAGAAGGCGTACACCAAGGCGAGCTATGCCTGGGGCGCGATCCTGCTGGCGAAGTCGGCGATCCTCTTCCCGTTGTACTGGTGGGCGGACACCACCCAGCTCGGCTGGGTCCTGGTAGCGCTGAAGATTCCGCCGTTCCTGCTGGCCGTCTATCTGACCTGGGTCTTCCTGGCGAAGGCGCCGCCGCCGATCGATGTCTTCGCGGAGATGGAGGCGGAGGAGCGGGCCGAGCGCGAGCGGAAGGCGTCGGCCGCCGGGCAGAACGCGGCCGACCAGAACACCGTCAGACAGAACGAAGACTGACCCGGAGGGCCCGGCCCTCCGAAATCGTCCGGCCCGCGGGCCCCGGCCCCGGCCCGGCCCAGCTCCGGAACGGTGAATTCCGGCCGCTGGGCGGACGGCGGGGACCGGTCGCCGGACACCGACGGGCCGCTCCGCCCGGCTTTCGGAGGCGTTCGTACCGTCCCGCGCGGGGCGTTCGGCCACGGTCACGATCTCATCAAGTCCGGGACGAACACGTGCTCAGGCCCTGTGCACTCTGCAACGATCCCTGCTCGAAAGCGTTTTCGGGGGTGGCCCTTCAGGGGCTCATGGGGGATGTCGGGTGCCGGTCTTTCTGTTCCACCGTGCGCGTGGTCATCGGCTGCTGCTCTCGGCGGCCCTGCTCGCCGTATTGCTGACCACCTCGGTGCTGGCCGCGCTCGCGGCCTTCGCCGGGTCAGTCGGGGACGCCGGGCTGAGACACGCGCTCAAGACCCGGGACGCCGCGTCGGCGTCTCTGATCGTGACGTCGGAAGACTCGTCCGCAGACCGGACGGCCGCCGCCGAGGGCGCCCGGCGCGGGGCGGAGCGCGCCTTCGACGGCCTGCCCGTCACGCTGCGCCCGTTCGAGCGCTCCGCGCCGTACTCGCTCCCCCGCTCGCTCCAGCCGCCCGCCGCCCGGGCCGGTGAGCCGGATCTGACCATGCTGGCGGTGGCCGACCGGTCGAAGGTGCGGCTGGTGTCGGGCGACTGGCCCTCGGCAGGCGGTGGTACCCCGGCGGGTGGTCCCCCGGTGATCGGGGTCGCCCTGCCCGAGACGGCGGCCCGCGCCCTGCGGCTGACGCCGGGCCCCCGGGTGCTGACCCTCGCCAGCAGGCTCGGCGGTCCGGCGGTGAAGATCCGGGTGACCGGGGTCTACCGGGTGGCCGACCGGGACGATCCGTACTGGCGGCTGGACGAACTCGGTGGCCGCGGGGTGCGGACCGAGGTCTTCACCACCTACGGCCCCCTGCTCACCGATCCCCGGTCCCTGGCCTCGGAGTCGGTCGCCGCGGGCGGTCTCGCCTGGCTGGCGACCGCCGACTTCGGCGCCCTCACCGCCGACCGGATCGATGCCCTGCGCTCGGCCGCGCGCGACAGCCAGAAGCTGCTGAGCGCCCAGCCGGGACTGAAGGGCGGCGTCGTCGCCAAGACGTCGCTGCCGGATGTGCTCGACCAGTTGGAACGGGCGCTGCTGGTGGCCCGGGCGACCCTGCTGATCGTCTCCCTCCAGCTGGTGCTGCTGGCCGGGTACACGCTGCTGCTGGTGGCCAGGCTGCTGAGTACGGAGCGGGCGGGCGAGACCCGGGTACTGCTGGCCCGGGGTGCTTCCCGGGGCCGGATCGCCGGGCTCTCCGCCCTGGAGGCGCTGTTCCTGGCGCTGCCCGCGGCGGTCTGCGCACCCCTGCTCGCCGGTCCGCTGACCGGACTGCTGGCGGGGCAGGGGCTGCTGGCCCGGATCGGGCTGCGGGTGGACACGGCGCCGACGGCGACGGTCTGGCTGGTCGCGGCGGCCGTGGCGGTGGCCTGCGCGATGGCGGTGGTCGCCCCGGCGATCGGCGCGGCCCGCCGGGACCGCGGCCGGGCCCGGGCGCTGCCCGCGCCGCTGCGGGCGGGCGCCGATATCGCGCTGCTGGCCGTCGCGGGGGTGGCGTACTGGCAGTTGGAGCGCCGGACCTCGGGCAGCGGGGCGCTCAGCGGTGACCGCGAGGGCGAGCTGGGGATCGATCCGCTGCTGGTGGTGGCTCCGGCGCTGGCGCTGCTCGCGGGGACCGTGGTGACGTTGCGGCTGCTGCCGCCGGCCGCCCGGCTGGCGGAGCGGCGGGCCGCGCGCGGCCGGAAGCTGACGGCGGCCCTCGCGGGCTGGCAGCTCAGCCGGCGTCCGGCCCGGGGCGCGGGGCCGGTGTTGCTGCTGGTTCTGGCGGTGGCGCTGGGCATGCTGGCGATCGGTCAGAGCGCCTCGTGGGACCGTTCCCAGGACGATCAGGCGGATTTCCGGGCGGGCGCGCCGATCCGGATGACGGGTGGCGGCGCGGTCCAGTTCGGGCAGGGCGGGGTCTTCGACGGGATGCCCGGGGTGCGGGCGGCCGTTCCGGCGGCCCGGCAGTCGATGGGGCTGACCGGTGGCCGTCAGGCGACGGTGCTGGCCCTGGACACGGCCCGGGCGGCGGGCTCCGGCGACGACGGCAGTGGCCGGACCGGGCCGTTGCGGCTCCGCGGCGATCTCGCCGCGGACGGGGATCCCGTACGGCTGATCGCGGGCCTCGCGCCGCCCGCCGAGGAGCGGGCCGGGATCGTCCTGCCCGACGGGACCGAACGGGTCGAGCTGGACATCACCCTGCGGGCGGCGTACGACGGTCCTTCCGGTACGGCGGCGTTGAAGTCCCAGTACCCGGGCGATCCGGGGCTCTCCGCCACGGTCACCGTGGAGGACCGGTTCGGGGTCCCGTACCGGCTCGACCTGGGCGGTCTGCGGCCGGACGGCAAGCGGCAGCGGGTGACGCTCGATCTGGCGAAGGCCGCGGACGCCCCGGTCGGCAGGCCCGCCGGGCCGCTGGCGCTGACCGCGATCGAGTTCGACGAGCCGGGCAATCCGGACCGGATCGCGGCCAAGCGGCTGACGGTCGGGGCGGTCCGGGCGGTCGGCGCCGATGGTGTCGCCCGGCCCGTCGCCGCCTCGAAGGGGCTGGCCTGGCGGGGTAAGGCCGTACTGGCGATCGAGTCGGAGACCGCGGCCCCGGGTGACCGGCCGCCCGCCGTCACCTCGGTCACCGCGGCCCCGGGCGCTCTGCTCGATCTGCGCTATCACACGGGTACTTCGGCGTTTCCGAGCCAGTGGGGACCCGACCGTTCGGTGACGGTCCGGGTGGCGGCGGGGCGCGGCCCGGCGCGGGAGCCGGGCGCGCTGGCGACCCCGGCGTTCCTGGAGGCGAGCGCCGCGAAGGTGGGTTCGCGGATCCAGGTCCCGATGCGGGGCGGCGACATCACGGTACGGATCACCGGCGTGCTGGCGGCCGTACCGACGACCGGTCCCGGCACCGGGGACCCGGCCGCGGCGGCAAAGCCCGAGCTGGACGGCGGCGTCCTGCTGCTCGATCTGCGGTCCGTGAACCGGGTCCTGGCCGAGCGCCCCGACTCCTCGTTCGCGCCCGGCGAGTGGTGGCTCTTCACCGAGCCGGGCCGGACGGGCGCGGTCGCCTCGGCCCTGCGCGACCGGGCCGAGATCGACCCGTCGCAGATCCAGGTACGGGACGAGATCGCCCGGGAGCTGCACGAGGATCCGCTGGGCGCCGGGCCGCAGTCGGCGCTACTGGCGACGGCGGCGGTGGCGGCGCTGCTGGCGGCCGTCGGTTTCGGGGTCGGCACGGTGGGGGCGCTGCGGGAGCGGTCGGCGGAGTTCGCGGTGCTGCGGGCGCTGGGCGCGCCCCGGCGGCTGCCCGCCCGGCTGCTGGCGGTGGAGCAGTCGCTGCTGATCGGTCTCGGTCTGCTGATCGGGGCCGCGTTGGGGGCGGTGCTGACCCGGGCGGTCGTTCCGCTGATCGTGCTGACCGGCCGGGCCGCCCAGCCGGTGCCGGAGGTGCTGGTCCAGCTCCCGGTGGGACGAGTGGTGCTGCTGCTGGTGGGTGTGGCCGCGGCGCCGGTACTGATCGTGGCCGCGCTGATGCTGCGGCGGACCGACCCGGTGGCGGCGCTGCGCGGGCGAGGAGGCGAGTGACGGTGAGGGAGAGGACGTCGGTGGTCGGGTGGCGTGCGCGTGCGGGGGCCCGGGTCCTCGCAGCGCCGGAGTGCCGGGGCGCGGGGGCGCGTAGGGCGCGTAGGGCGTGTTGCGAAAGTCCCGCCTGCCCCGCGGCGTCTGGCGCGCCCTCCCCCTGGGCCTGGCGGCCCGGGCGGTACCCCCAGGCCGCGTTGTCGGGATCGTCCGAGTACGCCCGGGCCCATCCCATACGAGACGACCGCCCCCTGGCTTCGCCGGGGGGACCCCCACCGCCATCGCGATCGCACGCACCGGACGCCGCCGGGCCCGCCCTTCGGGCGGACGGCGCTACTTTCGAATCACGCCCTAGCGCCGGGACGGCGTACGCCCGCGGGTGCGGGCGCGTGGGCGCGACCGCCTGTACGAGCCCGTGCGCCGGTCGGGGCGTTCACGCGCCGGGGGCGGCCGGGGCGTCCTCGGCCTCCGGGGTGCCGTACGGCCCCTCCAAAGCAAGTTCTCGCGGCGGTGCCGGGGAGCCGGGGTACTCGTACCCGAACCACGACGGCGTCGGGTACGGTACGCGGCCGGTCCCAGGGCGGTACGGCGGTCCGGGCCCTTCGTACGTCCCGGACGGCACGACGAACACCACAGGCACCACAGGCACCACAGGTACCACCGGCGCGACCGGCACCCCCCGTCCGGACGGGGGGCGGTCGGGATGGTGAGGATCGTCGCCCCCTGGGTCAGGACCCGGCTGCGGACCGCGCCGCTCGCCGCGGTCTCCGTATTCGTCCTGGTCGGCATCACCGCCTTCCTCTGCGCGGCGTTCCCGCGCGCCGTCGACGCCTATGAGGGCGAGGGGATACGCCATGAGCTGACGGTCGCCGAACCCGACCAGAGCGGCTTCCGGTTCAGCGCGGCGCCGGTGGCTCCGTACGAGGCCGACGACCCCGGTCTCCGGGCCTCGGTGACCCCGGCGAAGCTGGCCGAGCGGCACCGCCGGATCGTGGGCATCCTGCCGGACGCGCTGCGGACCGATCCGCGCGATTCGGCGTACGGGGTACGGAGCCAGCGCCCCGCCGACGGCGAGGCGCCGGGACTGACCGAACTGGACGGCGGCTCCCCGGTCTTCACCCTCGCCGCGCAGTCGGCTCTCGCGGAGCACGCGACGGTACGGTCCGGCCGGCTGCCGAAGCCCCCGCCGGACTCGGCGGAACCGGCGGAACCTGCGGATTCGCCCAACGAGCCGACCGAACCGACCGAGCCGCGACCGGACTCCGTCGAGGGCGTGGTGACCTCGGCCACCGCGAAGGCGCTGAACGTCAGGATCGGCACGGTCGTCACCATCAGCCGTGAGACCGCGGGGCCGCTGGTCGTCACCATCACCGGCATCGTGGACCCGGTCCGGCCGCGGAGCGCGTACTGGTCGGTGCTGCCGGTGCTGCGCACCCCGGGCTACCTCTATACAGAGGGGCCGCCTCCGCAGCCGTACTGGCACGGCGCGCTGCTGCTGCCGCCGGAGGCGGGCCCGGCGCTGCTCTCCCTGCCGAAGGAGGCGGAGCCGTACTGGAACGTCGCCGTCGATCCGCGCGGCCTCGGCGCCGGTGACATCGAGGCGGCCGAGCGGGCGGTGGCGACGGTCGAGAGCGGCCCGGTGCTGTCGGAGCTGCGGTCGGCGATCTCCCCCGAGCTCCAGGTGACGACCGGTCTGGCCGGGATTCTGGCGGATTACGGGAAGTTGCGGGGCGCGATCGCCCCGGTCGTGTCAGTCGCCGCGTTCGGGGTCGGCGGGGTGATCGCGGTGGTGCTGCTGACGGCCGGTGGTCTCGCGGCGTCGCGGCGCTCGACCGAGCTGGCGCTGCTGCGGGCCCGGGGCGGATCGCTCCCCGGGATCGTCGCCCGGCTCGCCGCGGAGACCGCGGTCCCGGCGGTCCCGGCGGCCGTCGCCGGTGGCGCCCTGGCGATCGTCCTGGTACCCGAGGGACGGCTCTGGCCCGCGGTACTGGCCGTGATCCTGGTGACGGTGGTGGCCTGTGGGGCGCTGCCGGCCCGGGCCGCCCTGGAGCACCGCAGACCGCGTCCGGGCGGCCGGGCCGATGCCCCGGGCCGCCCGTCCCGGCGCCGTACGGTCGCCGAACTGACCCTGCTCGCGCTGGCCGCGGCCGCCGTCGTCGCGGTACGCCGCCGGGGCACCGGCGACGGCGCCGACCAGGGCGTGGACCAGCTGGTCAGCGCCGCCCCGGTACTGCTCGGAGTGGCCGCCGCGCTCGTCCTCGTACGGCTCTATCCGCTGCCGTTGCGGCTGGCGGCGCTGTCCGTGGCGCGACGGCGGGGCGCGATCGGCTTTCTGGCGCTGGCCCGGGCCGGGCGCGCCCCGGCCACGACCGTACTGCCGCTGCTCGCCCTGGTGCTGGCGCTGACCACGGCCGCTTTCGGCGGCTCGGTCCTGGCCGGGGTCGAGGCCGCGCGGGACCGGGCAGCCGTGGTCTCGGTCGGCTCCGACGCCCGGATCGAGGCGGCGGGCGCGCTGCCCGGAGGGCTGGCGGACTCGGTACGGAAACTGCCGGGTGTGACGGGTGTGGTGGAGGTGTACCGGGAGACGGATGTCGGTCTGCGGGACGGCGACGACGCCGACGGGGTGACCCTGCTCGGCGCCGACCCGGCGGCCTACGCCCGGCTGGCCCGTGACACCGGTCTCGGCGGGTTCCCGGCGGACGCGCTGCGCGCCGGGGGCAAGGGCCCGGTGCCCGCGATCGTGTCGCCGGGCGTCGCGGAGCGGCTCGGCGACGGAGCCCGCGTCATCGGTCCGCTCAGCGCGCCGCTGAACGTCGAGGTGTCGGCCGTACGGACCGCCACGCCCGCGCTCTCCGACGGGGAGTTCGTCCTGGTCGACACGGCGGCGCTGACCGGCCCCAGGGCCGCGACGACCCTGCTGGTGGCCGGTGGTTCGGTCAGCGGGGAGGGGCTGCGGGCCGCGGTCCGGGCGACCGGCGCGGCCGACGGGATCCGGGTGGCGCTGCGGGCGGACGAGCGGAACGCCTTCGCCGAGTCGCCGGTCCAGACGGGGGCGGAGCGGGTCTACGCGGTCGCGGCGCTCGCGGCGGCCGGATACGCGGCGCTCGCCCTGCTGCTGGCGCTGATCCGGGCCGCCCCCGAGCGGGTGGCGCTGCTGGCCCGGCTGCGCACGATGGGTCTGACCCGGCGCCAGGGGCGGCGGCTGCTGGTACTGGAGAATCTGCCGGGATCGCTGCTGGCGGGCGCCGGGGGCGTCCTGGTGGGGTGGGTGGTGGTCCTCGTCCTCGCCCCCGGGATCGATCTGGCCCGGCTGGCCCAGGCGTCCGGCGGGATGGCGGCCGCCCGGGTACCGGCGGAGCTGACCACGGACCCGTGGAGCCTGCTGCTGCCGGGGGCGGGCGTGGTCCTGCTCGCGGCGGGTGTGGCGGCGGTCCAGGCATGGGCGGTCACCCGGCGCTCCTCGACGACCGAACTGAGGGTGGGAGACACACGATGACGGATCCGACGACCACGGAACGGGCCCCGGGCCCGGGAGCGGCCCCGGCCGCGCCGTCGGGGGCGACGCTGGCGGAGCTGGAGGAGCGGGTCGCGGCCCGCCGCGACGGGCCCCGGTACGGGCACGACGCGCTGATCACCTGCGACCGGCTGGTCCGGATCTTCTCCACGGACGGCGTCGAGGTCCAGGCCCTCCAGGGGCTCGATCTGCTCGTCCGGGAGGGCGAGCTGATGGCGCTGGTGGGCGCGTCGGGCAGCGGTAAGTCGACGCTGATGAACGTACTCGCCGGACTGGACGTCCCGACGGCGGGCGCGGCGGCGGTGGCGGGCTTCGACCTGCTCTCCATGGGCCCGAAGGAGCGGCTGCGCTACCGCCGGGACGTGGTCGGCTTCGTCTGGCAGCAGACGGCCCGGAACCTGCTCCCCTATCTGACGGCCGCCCAGAACGTGTCGCTGCCGCTCCAGTTGCGGGGACGCGGCAGGGGCGACGCGGCCCGGCCCCGGAGCCGGGCCGCGAAGACGGCGCGGGTGGAGCTGCTGCTGGGGCTGATGGGGGTCGAGGAGTGCCGGGACCGCCGTCCGCACCAGATGTCGGGCGGTCAGCAGCAGCGGGTGGCGATCGCCGTGGCGCTGGCGAACGAGCCGTCCGTACTGCTCGCGGACGAGCCGACGGGCGAGCTGGACTCGCATACGGCGGAGCAGATCTTCGCGGCGTTCCGGCGGGCCAACGAGGAGCTGGGGACGACGATCGTGATCGTCACCCATGACCAGACGGTGGCGTCCGAGGTCCGCCGTACGGTGGCGATCCGGGACGGCCGCACCTCGACGGAGATCCTGCGCCGGACCGAGGTCGACTCGGCGACGGGTCAGGAGTCGCTGGTGGCGCGGGAGTACGCGATGCTCGACCGGGCGGGGCGGCTCCAGCTCCCGGCGGAGTACACGGCGGCGCTGGGGATGCGGGACCGGGTGATGCTGGAGCTGGAGCATGACCACATCGGGGTCTGGCCGGACGACGCGTGACCCCGTCCCGGGGGCGGGCGGAGGACGACGGCGGTACGGGCCCGGGCCCGAGCGGTCGCCGGGCCCGTACGAACGGCCTGCACGAACGGCCCGTACGAAGCGGCCCGTAAGACCGGCTCGTACGAAGCGGCCACCGGCCCCCGGCCCGGCTCCGGCCGGAGGCGTACGGCCCTCGCGCCGGGGTGACACGGCCCGGCCCGGGCGGCGTGCCGGTACCGCGCGCAAAGGGGTACGGGCCGGGGCTCCCGGCCCCGGCCCGGACCCTCTACGGGTGCCGTCGGCTCAGTGGTCGGGCCGCGGCGACAGCAGGTCCTCCAGCTGCTCCTCGCGCGCGGGCGCCGCGACGAAGAGGAGTTCGTCGCCCGCCTCCAGCGTCTCCTCGGGGCTCGGGGTCAGGACTCGCGTGCCCCGGATGATCGTGACCAGGGTCGTGTCGACCGGCCAGGCGACATCGCCGACCTGGGTGCCCGCGATCGGGGACTCCGGCGGCAGGGTCAGTTCGACCAGGTTGGCGTCGCCGTGGCTGAAGCGCAGCAGCCGGACCAGGTCGCCGACGCTCACCGCCTCCTCCACCAGGGCGGACATCAGCCGGGGGGTGGAGACGGCGACGTCGACGCCCCAGGACTCGTTGAAGAGCCATTCGTTCTTGGGGTTGTTCACCCGGGCGACGACCCGCGGAACCGCGTACTCCGTCTTCGCCAGCAGGGAGACCACCAGATTGACCTTGTCGTCGCCGGTGGCGGCGATGACCACATTGCAGCGCTGGAGCGCGGCCTCGTCCAGGGACGTGATCTCGCAGGCGTCGGCGAGCAGCCACTCCGCCTGCGGTACCCGCTCCACCGAGATCGCGGTGGGCGCCTTGTCGACGAGGAGCACCTCGTGCCCGTTCTCCAGCAGTTCGCCCGCGATGGAGCGGCCCACCGCGCCGGCCCCGGCGATAGCTACCCGCATCAGTGACCGACCTCCTCGTCGGGGCCTTCCGCGAAGGCCGCCTCGACCTTCTCGATCTCGTCCGTACGCATCATCACGTGGACGAGGTCGCCCTCCTGCAGCACGGTCTGCGAGGTGGGCAGCACCGCCTCTCCCAGCCGGGTGAGGAAGGCGACCCGTACCCCGGTCTCCTCCTGGAGCCGGCTGATCTTGTGGCCGATCCAGGCGGGCGAGGTGTGGACCTCGGCGAGCTGGACGCCGCCGCTGGGGTCGCGCCACAGCGGCTCGGCGCCGGACGGCAGCAGCCGCCGCAGCATCTGGTCCGCGGTCCAGCGGACGGTGGCCACGGTGGGGATGCCGAGCCGCTGGTAGACCTCGGCGCGCCGGGGGTCGTAGATCCGGGCCGCGACGTTCTCGATGCCGAACATCTCGCGGGCGACCCGGGCCGCGATGATGTTGGAGTTGTCGCCGCTGCTGACCGCGGCGAAGGCACCGGCTTCCTCGATCCCCGCCTCGCGCAGGGTGTCCTGGTCGAACCCGACGCCGGTGACCCGCCGCCCGCCGAAACCGGAGCCCAGGCGGCGGAAGGCCGTGGGATCACGGTCGATCACCGCGACCGTGTGCCCCTGCTGCTCCAGGGTCTGCGCGAGAGCGGCTCCCACTCGCCCGCAACCCATGATGACGATGTGCACGACCGTCCTTCCACCCGTCCCTATTCTTTACTGGTTTTTTGGACTTTATGTGCTTTCCCGCACATTCACCCGGAGCGTCCTTCGATTTTTTACCGAGACTTAAAGGTCTCCGGGATTAAAGGGTCTCAGACCGCGGCCAAAGCTACACAGTCGCCGCCCCGCCGGGGTCACCGGTACTACTGGAGGGGGCGATTCCGCCCGGTCAGGGCGCCGAACGGCGGTGATACCGACCCCGATAGCGGCGATTACGCCCGCGTTCCGTCCCGGTCCCCGGGCGGCGGGTGGGCTGTGCCGAATCGAACGCTTACGATCCTCTCCGTGTCCAAACTGACCGACCTGCCCAAACGCATCCTCATCGGCAGGGCCCTCCGCAGCGACCGGCTGGGCGAGACGCTTCTCCCCAAGCGCATCGCACTCCCCGTCTTCGCCTCCGACCCGTTGTCGTCGGTGGCGTACGCCCCGGGCGAGGTGCTGCTGGTCCTCTCGATCGCGGGCGTGTCGGCGTACAGCTACAGCCCGTGGATCGCGCTGGCGGTCGTGGTGCTGATGTTCACGGTGGTCGCCTCGTACCGGCAGAACGTGCACGCCTACCCCAGCGGAGGCGGCGACTACGAGGTCGCCAACACCAATCTCGGTCCCAGGGCCGGACTGACCGTCGCCAGCGCGCTGCTGGTGGACTACGTCCTCACGGTCGCGGTGTCGATCTCCTCCGGGGTGGAGAACCTGGGCTCGGCGATCCCGTTCGTGATCGAGAACAAGGTCCTCTTCGCGGTTCTGATCATCGTGCTGCTGACCCTGATGAATCTGCGCGGGGTCCGGGAATCGGGGAAGCTGTTCGCGATCCCGACGTATGTCTTCGTCGCCGGGGTCTTCGCGATGATCGCCTGGGGCGCGTACCGGGGACTCGTACTCGACGAGACGATGAAGGCGCCGACCGCGGACTTCGAGCTGAAGGCCGAGGAAGCCGGCCTCGCCGGATTCGCGCTGGTCTTTCTGCTGCTGCGGGCGTTCTCCTCCGGTTGTGCGGCGCTGACCGGGGTCGAGGCGATCAGTAACGGCGTTCCCGCGTTCCGGCGGCCGAAGTCGAGGAACGCGGCGACGACCCTGGCGCTGATGGGCGTCCTGGCCGTGACGATGTTCTGCGGCATCATCGGACTCGCCATGGCGTCGGATGTCCGGATGGCGGAGAAACCGGCCGACGAACTCCTGGAGAACGGGGTTCCGGTCGGCGGCGACTACGTCCAGGATCCGGTGATCTCCCAGGTCGCGGCGGCGGTCTTCGGCGACGGCACCTTCTTCTTCGTGCTGCTGGCGGCGGCGACCGCCCTGGTCCTCTTCCTCGCCGCCAACACCGCGTACAACGGCTTTCCGCTGCTCGGCTCGATACTGGCGCAGGACCGCTACCTGCCCCGCCAGCTGCACACCCGGGGCGACCGGCTGGCGTTCTCCAACGGCATCGTGGCGCTGGCGGGCGCGGCGATTCTGCTGGTCTGGGTGTACGGGGCGGACTCGACCAAGCTGATCCAGCTCTACATCGTCGGGGTCTTCGTCTCCTTCACCCTCAGCCAGACCGGCATGGTCCGGCACTGGAACCGCCATCTGCGGACCGAGAGGAACCCGGCGCGGCGCCGCCGGATGATCCGCTCCCGGGCGATCAACGCCTTCGGGGCGTTCTTCACCGGCCTGGTGCTGGTGGTGGTGCTGGCGACCAAGTTCACCCACGGGGCGTGGGTGGCGCTGCTGGGCATGGTCTTCTTCTACGCGGTGATGAGCGCGATCCGGCGCCACTACGACCGGGTCGCGGCGGAGATCGCGGCGGCCGAGGAGCCCAGCGACGACAGCGTCCGGCCGTCCCGGGTCCATGCCGTGGTGCTGGTCTCCAAGGTGCACCGGCCGACCCTGCGGGCGCTGGCCTACGCCAAGCTGATGCGGGTGGACAAGCTGGAGGCGGTGAGCATCAACGTCGACCCGCAGGAGACCCGGGCGCTGCGGGAGGACTGGGAGCGGCGAGGTATCAACGTGCCGCTGAAAATCCTCGACTCCCCGTACCGGGAGATCACCCGGCCGGTGATCGAGTATGTGAAGGGGCTGCGCCGGGAGAGCCCGCGGGACGTCGTCAGCGTCTTCATCCCCGAGTACGTCGTGGGGCACTGGTACGAGCATCTGCTGCACAACCAGAGCGCCCTGCGGCTGAAGGGACGGCTCCTCTTCACCCCCGGGGTGATGGTGACCTCGGTGCCCTACCAGCTGGTGTCGTCGGAGGCGGCGCGCGAGCGGGCCCGTAAGCGGCAGGACTGGAACGCCCCGGGCTCCGTACGGCGCGGACCGGTGGAGGACAGCTCCCGGAAGTAGGGCCGCCCCCGGCGGCGTAGACTGGTGGGCTGCCCGTACCGCAGCCCTCGGAACAGCTTTGGAGCCACCCGCCATGCCGCACGCGACCGACGCGCCGTCCGCCTCCCCCGCCTCCCTGGTGGGCGCGGAGTACGAGGTCGAGGTCGGGCCCGTCGCCCACGGCGGGCACTGCATCGCCCGCACCGACGAGGGCCGGGTCCTCTTCGTCCGGCACACCCTGCCCGGCGAGACGGTGATCGCCCGGATCACGGAGGGTGACGAGGAGTCGCGGTTCCTGCGGGCGGACGCCGTACGGATCCTCACCCCCGCCAAGGACCGGATCGAGGCGCCCTGCCCGTTCTCCGGCCCCGGCAAGTGCGGCGGCTGCGACTGGCAGCACGCCAAGCCGGGCGCGCAGCGCCGCTTCAAGGGCGAGGTGATCGCCGAACAGCTCCAGCGGCTGGCCGGGCTGACCCCGGAGGAAGCGGGCTGGGACGGCACCGTGATGCCCGCCGATGGCGACAAACTGCCCGCGGGCGAGGTACCCGCCTGGCGGACCAGGGTCCAGTACGCGATCGACGCCGAAGGCCACCCCGGCCTGCGCCGCCACCGCTCCCACGAGGTGGAGCGGATCGACCACTGCATGATCGCCGCGCCCGCGGTGACCGAACTGGGCGTCGAGAAGCGCGAGTGGCCGGGCATGGCCTCCGTCGAGGCGATCGCGGCCACCGGCTCCCACGACCGCCAGGTCGTCCTCACCCCCCGCCCGGGCGCCCGGCTGCCGCTGGTCGAGTTGGACCGCCCGGTCTCCGTCCTCCGGGTCGACGAGCGCGACGGCGCGGTCCACCGCGTCCACGGCCGCGGCTTCGTCCGCGAACGCGCCGACGGCCGCACCTACCGCGTCGGCAACGGCGGCTTCTGGCAGGTCCACCCCCAGGCCGCCGACACCCTGGTCAAGGCGGTCATGCAGGGCCTGATGCCCCGTAAGGGCGAGACGGCCCTCGACCTCTACTGCGGCGTCGGCCTCTTCGCCGGCGCCATCGCCGAACGCGTCGGCGAGCAGGGCGCGGTCCTCGGCATCGAATCCTCCAAGCGCGCGGCCGAGGACGCCCGCCACAACCTGGGCGACCTCCCCCGGGTCCGGATCGAACACGGCCGCGTCGACCGGGTACTCCCCCGCACCGGCATCACCGAGACGGACCTCGTCGTCCTCGACCCGCCGCGCGCGGGCGCGGGCAAGCAGACGGTCCAGCACCTGGCATCGCTCTCCCCCCGCCGCCTCGCCTACGTCGCCTGCGACCCGGCGGCCCTGGCCCGCGACATCGCGTACTTCCGCGACGCTGGCTACCGGGTCCGCACGCTGCGCGCCTTCGACCTCTTCCCGATGACGCACCACGTGGAGTGCGTGGCGATCCTGGAGCCGGTGAAGAAGGACGGCTGACCCGCGGACAGTCGCCCACCAAACAGCGTGCGGGGAAGAATCCCCGCACACATGGCAACCCGGCCCCGGTGTGCAGATCGGATGAGGCATGGCCGTGACCGACGTATTGTTCGACAACGGCTGGCGTGCCACGGTGACGGGTCGGCCTCTGACCTTCACCCCCCGCTTCACGGGCGATTCCGTACTCCTCGTGGATTACGCGAACGTGAAGGATCGGGAAGGCTCTGCCCTGGACACGTTCGGCAGCCAACACCAGTTGTGGGACACACCCGACGTCTTCAGGTTCGACCGGACCGCCCGGATGTTGGTCGGCGCCGAGCTCCAGTTGCCGTACGCCTCGGCTTACGGCGAGACCTCCGATCGACTCCCCTCCCTGCCTCCCGTGCGCCCCGGCGGGCTGCGCGCGGACGAAGTCCGGGACTTCCGGCAGGAGATGTGCGCCGTGGTGTGCCGCGGCCCCGAGGACTCCGTACTGGTCAACCTGCGCGACCTCGATGTTCTCGGCAAGCCGCTGGAAGTCCGTATCGGGATCGCTCCCGGCGTGGCACTCCTCGTCCAGGACGGCAGCGTCGTCGGCTGGGACCTCACCGACCCCGCGCGATACCTCAGTACCGCCTACACCGCCCCGGACCCGAGCCCGCCATCTTCCGCCACTCGTCGGCTCCTCACCGAGTGCCTTGACCTGCTCACCGGACCGGTGGTCGACGACCTGGTGGACGGCGAGCCGACCGCGGTGGCCCGTCTCCTGGCGGCCGACGCGGCATTGCGCGCCCAACGCGAGGACCGTCACCGGGCGGATGTCCTCCTCGACCTGATCGCTACCTATATGGAGGACTACGGAAGCGGGTGAGGCCCAGCCCTACCGGGGCCCGCGGATCGGCATGGCCTCGGCCCGTCGTATCGCGGCAGGCTGCCGTGCCGTGGAGGCATAGCGCCATCTCGGCGTGGGGCCCGGTGACGGCGCCGACGCCTGGTGGTGCCCGGGGAGGGCCGCTCCTGCCCCGGGCACGGTGGTGAGGGTCAGACCAGTGCCAGGCTGATCTGGTTCTTGAACACCACCCAGTGCTGGCCCGGGTCGTTGGTGTCGCACGGGGCGGTGGAGATGTCCGGGGTGCCCCACGCGTTGGCGAGGCAGTAGCCGGGGGCGAAGTTGAGGGAGATCTGCTGGCCCGACACGTCCCAGTACTGGCCCTGGTCGGCGGGGTCGCACGGCTTGGTGGAGATGTCGGGGGTGCCCCAGGTGTTGGCCAGACAGTAGCCGGGGGCGTCGGTGAGGGCGATCTGGTTGCCCGACACGGTCCAGCGCTGGCCGGGTTCATCGGTATCGCACGCGGCGCTGGAGATGTCCGGGGTGCCCCACGCGTTGGCGAGGCAGTACAGGGCGGGGGCCTTGGCTCGCGGGGCGGGGGTCGCCGCCACGGAGTCGGCGGCCGGAAGCAGGGAGACCATCGCGGCCGAGGCGATGAGGGCGAGGGGCTTGCGGAGGGTGAATCCCATGCGCGGACTCCATTCTCGACACGGGCCCGGCGTTCTCACGCGCGCGGCCCGTGAGGGGGTGCTCGGCTCGGATTCGAGGTCGAGCGCAGGGAGATTGCTACCAGCGATTCCGAGGCAGCAGATCACCATGCGCCACATATTCGCCCCAACGCGTTATTTATGTGATGAACCGATAACTGTCTCCCTTCGAGGGCCGGGGCGGCCGGGGCCCGCTCATGCCTTCCGGACCCTCATGGTCACGCGGTGGCCGCCCGGGCCGACGGGCGCAGCAGGACGGGCAGGGCGAGGACGTCGTTGCCGATGAACGAGGGCTGCGGGTCCGGCGCCTTCGTCTCGTCCGCGAGGGTGATGTCCGGGAAGCGGGCGAAGAGGGCGGGCAGCGCGATCACCGCCTCCAGCCGGGCGAGCGGGGCGCCGAGACAGTAGTGGATGCCGTACCCGAAGGCCATGTGCTCCCGGTCCGTACGGTCGATCTCGAAGCCGTGTGCCGCGTCGTGGGACGACGGGTCGCGGCCGTGCGCGCCGAAGCCGATGAGCACGGCCTCCCCGGCAGCGATGGTGACGCCCTCGCCGAGGTCGACGTCCCGGATCGCGAACCGCAGCGGAAGATGGACGACCGGCGGATGGAGCCGCAGGGTCTCCTCGACGGCGTCGGCCCAGCGAGCGGGCTCGGCCAGGATCGCGTTCAGTTGCGGGCGGTGGGTGAGCAGCGCCCGTACGGCGTTTCCGATCAGCGCGATCGTGGTCTGGCTCCCGGCGCCGATCATCAGGATCAGGGTGGAGATCAGCTCCGTCTCGGTGAGCCGGTCCCCCTCGTGGGCGGTGAGCAGCAGACTGGTCATGTCGTCGCCGGGCTCCCGCCGCTTCGACTCCACGAGTCGGCGCATGGCGGCGAACAGCCCGTTCCTGATCCGCTCCGACTCCCCTTGGGGGACGTCCGTGGCCAGAATGGCCTCGACGACGGAGAGCATGTCGGGGCGCTGGTCCTCGGGGACGCCGAAGAGATCGCAGATCACCCGGGTCGGCACACGGTTCGCGAAGTGCGCCCGCAGATCCACCGCCGTGCCGTCGTCCAGGGCCTCCAGGCCGTCGAGGAGTTCGGTGACGACGGACTCGATGGCGGGCCGCAGCGCCGCCATACGCCGGGGGGCGAAAGCGGGGCCGATCAGCCGCCGTAACCGGGTGTGCTCGGATCCCTCGGAGGTGGCCATGGAGCGGACGTCGACCCAGGGCGAGAGCCAGGGGACGGCGCCCGGCTGGTAGCCGGTCCAGGTGCCGCGGGCGTCCCTGGTGATGTCGGGGTGGGTGACCAGCCGTCTGACGACGTCGCCGCGCGTGACGGACCAGGCGATGACGTCCTGGGGCAGCCGGACCCGAGTGGCGGGCCCGGTGGCGCGGAGTTCCTCGATCTGCTCGTACAGCCGGTCACCTCCGTCGCTGTCGAGGACCGGGAGGGAGAGTTCGTGGCTGGTGGTCATCGGACACCTCCGGTCACGCGGGCGCGGCCCGGGGACGGAGGCGTCTGGGCCGTGTCGTCAAAATCGCGCCTGGCCCGCGACGCCCTACGGGCGGACGGCGCCACTTTGACGACACGGCCTGGCCCCCGAGTGCCCGGGGTCGCACCGGTGCGTGGGTGGATGGACCTCGCGGCGGCTGCGGGGAGGCGGTACCGGGATTGTGCTGCGCCCGCCCGGGACCGTACAGAGGGGAATCAGCCTTTTGTCCGGATCACGGTGGAGGTGGGGGACCGCCCGGCCGGCCGCGGGTTCCCGCGTCGCGCGCGGGAACCCGCCGGTCTCACAGGCGCTTGGCGCTGCGCAGGGTCTTGGCGTAGTAGCCGTTGCCGTCGAGCCGGGAGACGCCGCCGACGTCGCCGATGGTGGGGCCGTTGATCTCCTCGCGGCTGGAGATGAAGATCAGGTGGCCCTCGGTGTCATGGCCGAGCACGATGCCCACATGGTCGAGACGCTCGCCGGTGCGCTGGTCGAGCTTGAAGAACACCAGGTCCCCCGGCTGCAGTTCGTCGATGGCGGTGGGGCGGTGCTGGGCCGCGACACCGGCCAGGGGCAGGACGTCGGTGCCCTGGGACGAGCGGGCCATGCCGTTGGCGGTGCGCGGCAGGCCGTCGCCGGTGGTGTCGGAGGACATCAGGGGGTAGCGCGCCCGGTAGCCCAGGACCATCCGGATGTATCCGGAGCAGTCCAGGGAGCGGGCGCGCATGGACTCGGGCGAGCCGATCCGGCCGTCGCGGAAGGTGTAGGGGGTGCCGAGGTAGTCGTAGAAGTCGGACTGTTCGAGCCGGAGGTCGCCGTTCTCCTTCCCGGTGGTGTTCAGGGGGCCGAAGTTGGCGTCACCCGCGACGGCGAGGCCCTTGGCGTCGGTGCGCCGGGGGGCGTCGGCCACGTACTGGAAGGCGAAGGCGAAGAGGTCGTCCTTCGTGCTGCCCGCGTGCTCGGTGTACCAGTCCTTGAACCACCGCTCCTGCTCGGCGCCCTCGGACCAGGGCTCGGGCATGATGCGTACCCAGTCCGTCGTGGAGACCTGGGAGGCGGTCGACGCGGGTTCCCGGAAGGTACGGGCCGGGCCGGTCAGCTTCGCGGTGCGCGCGCCGTCCGTCAGGACCGCCTTGACCGTGCCGTCGGCACCCCGGAGGACGCTGCGGGCCGGGGAAGCCATCCGGGTCCACTTCTCCTCGCCGGTCGCCGCCCGGGACGGGGCGGTCTTCGCCCCCTCCCCGGTGAGTACGCCGACGGTACGGATCTCGGGCGCGTCGGGACGGTGGTCCTGCCGCAGTTCGACGGTCAGATAGCCGGAGGTGGCGATCAGCCCCACGAGTACCAGGCCGTGGAGGACGGTGCGGGACTTCTTCTTCGGTGCCAAGGCTCTGCCTCGATTCTCAGATGGTGGGCATGACGCCGAGCAGCAGGCCGGCGGCGACGACGGTGTAGGCCAGGAGGGAGACGGAGGCCGTCGCCAGCAGGGTGGGGCCCTTGGGCTGGCGTACCAGCTGGTAGGCGATCAGGCCCGGGACGATGAACCCGAGCGTCTCGTTGCCGTACAGCAGGGGCAGTTCGATGGAGAGCACGATCATCACGGTGGCCTGGAGCAGTACGCCCAGCAGAACGACGGCGGCGAAGAGGCGCTTGCCGTAGAGGATCATCAGCCGCTGCATCAGCTTGGTGCCCGCGTAGGTGAGGGCGGTGACACCGACGACCATGGCCGCGCGCTGGAGGTCCTCGATGAGGGTGAGGGCCAGCCAGCCCGGTGTGATCATTCCGCCGGGGGAGAGATTGGTGGTGAGGTAGCACAGCAGGGAGAAGAACAGACCTATGGCGATACCCAGGGCGGCCATCTCGGGGGTCAGCGTGGCGGTGGTCAACGGGGGCTCCGGGCGGGTGGTGCGGGTGTGAGCGGTGCGTTCGGCGGCGACGGCCGGTCGGCGGCGGGCCGTCAGGGGCGGGGGTCGTGGGGTGCCTGGTGGGTCGGCTCGTACACCGGCCGGGGGGTCCAGGTGTCCGGGGCGGGCCGGTCGGGGGCGGGCCGGTCGGGGGCGGCGGCCCTCGTCCCGGTGTCGGACTCGTCGGCCGGGAGTCCGGCGAGGTACTCCAGCAGTTCCTCGCCCTGGCCGTGGATGTTGCCGATGGCGACGAGGGAGGAGCCGTCGGCCATCCGGCCGAGCAGGGCGGGCATGAACTCCTCGGCGGCGCGCCGGTCGCCGCCCAGGTCGACGGCCCGGTCCCGCCATTCGGCGGGGATGGCGTCGATGGCGCTCCGGGCGGGGTGGCCGATGACGAAGACATGGTCCGGCTTCAGCTCGGGGACGATCTCGCCCATCTGGCCGTTGCGTTCGACGCGGTCGGGGCGGCAGTTGATCACGACGTTCAGCGGGCGGTTGATCGCGCCCAGGTCGAGCAGCTGGTTGACGTTCATCAGTGTCGACTCGGGGTCGTTGGCCGCGAAGACGTTGGCGAAGGCCAGGGCCTTGCCCTCGGGGGTCACCAGGCGTTCGACGGAGAGCACGCCCGGGTCCGGCGGGGCGTCGTACATGCCCTGGAGGGCGACCCGGCGTTCGATGCCGAGGAGCTCCGCCACGGTGAGCGCGATCGCCACGTTCTCCTTGAAGGTGAACCAGCTGAAGCCGCGCAGTTCCTCGTCGGTGACGGTCTCGGGGTCGGCGTAGACGAGTCGGCAGTTACGGGCGTCGGCCTCTTCCTGAAGGATGGCGAAACGTTCCTGCTCGGCGGTGACGCAGATTCCGTTCTCCGGCATCGAGCGGCAGAGCGAGCGGGCCACGTCGTCCAGGGTGGGGCCCATCTCGGCGAGATGGTCCTCGCGGACATTGCACAGGACGCCGATGGTGGAGCGGATCAGCTTGCTCTGGTTGACCTCCTGGAGGGCGGGCATCACCGCCATGCACTCGATCACCAGGGCGTCGGGCCGGTAGGCGGCGGCCCGGCGGACGATGCCGATCTGCTCGACCACATTGGCGATGCCGAACTTGCGGTAGACCGGCTCCTCGGTCGCGTCGGGGTGGATGAAGCGGGCGGCCGTACCAGTCGTCTTCGCCACGGTGACGAGGTCACCGCCGCGCAGGGCGCCCGCGCAGAGCCGGGTGATGGACGACTTGCCGCGAATGCCGTTGACCAGCACCCGGGCGGGTACCGAGTGCAGGGCGGCGTAGTGCCTGCGCTGTTCCACGATGCCCGCGATCAGCAGGAACACCGATCCGGTCAGCAGGACGAGATAGAGATAGAGCACGGTCCGTCACCCTTCCCCGACGCCGGTACGGGGCTCGGCGGCCCGGCGCGTCTGTTGGTGTCGATGGGACTGCATCCGCCGCCGCAGGAGGTCGAGGCTGCGGACTACGGCGCCCACCTCGTCGTGGTAGCGGGGGTACAGCACGGTCTTGAGATCGCCGTCGGCGAGCTTCTCGGCGCTGTCGGCCAGCGCCCTCAGCGGCCGTACGACGATCAGATGCAGCCAGCCGAGACAGAGGACGATCGCGGCCACTCCGAGCATTCCGGCGAGGACGCTGCGGTCCTCCCGCTCGTACGGGGTGATCCGGAGGTTGTCGGTGTCCTGCCAGCTCACCACGGTCCAGCCGAGGTCGGCGGTGACTCCGCCGCCGGAGAACGGGGCCGCCGCGGCGACGGTGACACCGTCGGCCTCCCGGAGCAGCAGACCGTTCTCGACCGGGCCCGCGCCGATCCGGACGCCCGTGGCGCGGACGAGGTCGGTCAGGGACGCGCGGGGCAGCTTCTCGAAGGCCAGGTAGCCGTCGTTGGCGGCGATGGTCAGACCGTCGGGGTCGACCACCCGGATATCGCCCAGACCGGGCCGGGCCAGCAGCGAGTTGAGGAACTCCACCCGGATCTCGCCGACCAGAATGACGTCCCGGTGTCCCGGTACGGGGACTCCGACCTGGATCACCGGCTTCCGGGCGCCCTTCCCGGAGACCCGTACCGGCGGCTGGTCACCGCCGCGGGGCCAGGCGTGCGGGGAGCCGCCCGACCGGGCGACGGCCGCGCCGTCCGCGCCGACCAGGTAGAGGGAGCGGTAGCGGGTGTGCTTCTTCAGGGTCTCGTCGAGCAGCCGTCCGGCGGCGGCGGTGTCGATCTTCCCGCCGGTGCCGGAGCCGGAGCCGGAGTTGGTACGGGTACCGGAGTCGGCGGCAGTACGGGGGGCGGCGGCGACCGTCGTACCGGCGGCGCCCGATCCGGTTCCGCCGCCGATCAGCCGGGAGGTGGAGACGAGGTCCGCGTGGGCCTCGTTGAGCGCCCTGCGCACCCGGTCGGCGACCAGGTCCGTACGTTCCCGCTGGTCGTTGACGAGGGTCATCGGCACACTGACGGAGCCGTCGGTACGGTTCAGCAGCAGGCCGACGGGCAGACACCACACCATCAGCAGCAGCCCGGTCAGCACCAGCCAGCCGCGGCCCCCGAACCGGGTCCCGCGCGCGGTGACGGGGCCCGAGCCCTCGCCGCCGAGCTGTCGGCGCAGACGTTCCAGGGCCGCGCCGATCCGGGCGGCCTCGCCGCCGCGCGGCACCGGGACGGGCCGGTCCAGATCACCCTTGGCGAGCCGCCGTGACTCCAGGAACAGCCGGAGCAGCGGCCGCTGCACCCGGAGCAGGAGTACGGCCGCCGCCAGCAGCCCGAGCAGTACGAGGGCTCCGGCGACCGCCCAGCCGTAGAGCCCGTGGTCCTCGTCGTCGGTCTGCTGCTGGACCACGGGGAGCAGGGAGACCACCGTCAGTCCGAGACCGGCGGCGGAGCTCTCCTTCTCCTGCGGGTCGGACGAGGCGAGCGAGGCGTAACCGGCGAGGGCCGTACGGCCGTTGTACTCGCCGCCGACGAGGGTGCCGCTGACCCCGGGATAGCCCCGGGAGCCCGGTTCCTTGGCGGTGACGGGATGCTGCCGGGTCCGCTCGGCGGCCCGGTCGGACAACTCTCCGAGCTGTTTCTGGAGGAAGAAGAGTTCCTTGCGCTCCTGGTCGGAGTTGAGCGCCTCGGCCCGCTCGAATCCGGCGGTGGAGAGGATCTCGCCGTCCTCGGCCACGACCGCCATACTGCGGAACGGGCCGAGGCTGACGGCGGGCACGGTCAGTCCGCTGGAGGCGATCAGCAGCTGCTGGGGGCGGTCCTTCCAGTCCAGCACCGCCATGGTCATCAGCCGGACGTCGCCGGTCTCCAGCCGTACCATCCGGGGGGCCGGTCCCCGGTCGCCGGTGAGGACGTCCCGGTCCAGCCAGCCGAGGGGCAGATGCTCGCCGCGCGCGGCGAGCACCTCACCGCTCTCCAGGTCCACCACGGTGGTCCCGGTCCACTTCTGGTAGGCCCGTCCCAGGTCCGCGAGGACGCGTTCGGGCTCAACCGGGGGTCCGGCGCTCAGCGCCCCGGCGGTCCGGCCGAGGTCCGTGACGCGTTCGTCGATCGCGGCGCGCAGGGCGATGGCGCCGTCCTCGGTGAAGTGCCGCTGGGAGGTCAGTACCGCCTCGGGCGCCACCGCCTTCCCGGCGGGGGCGAGGATCTTGGCGGTCAGTCCGGCCAGGGCGACGACCAGCACGCACAGCACCGCGATCGGGGGCCGGATGCCGCCGAGCAGCGGCATATCCGCACGTCTTCGGCTGCGTCGCCGCCCTCCGCCCGCGAAGTATCCGGCCATGCTCGATTTCACCGCTGTTTCTTTCCTGATTGCCGCGACCCACGCGCGAGGGCCGTCGTCGACGGCCCGGCACGGCGGGGAAGATCGTGTGGGGGGAGAGATCGTGGAGGGGGACCTGCCGGGGCGGCCCGGCGGACGAACCGCCGTACCTAGTCGGGCAGGGAGAGTTCGGCCAGGCCGTCGTCCGCGGGCGCGCCCCGGTTGTAGAGGTAGCCGTGCGTCCGGTCCAGGGCGAGCCGGTAGCGGGCCAGCCGGTACTCGGGGAGGTCGCCCGGGTCGTCGAGGATCTGCCGGACGTCGACCAGCCGGAGGTCCTCGACGGCGCCTTCCGGCGCCTTCTCCCCCACCTCGGTCTCGGGCGGGATGTCGACCAAAGTGGTCCGGTGACGGGCGGAGACGTCCCATCCGGAGTCCGTCTCGCGGAACTCGAACCAGCCGATCACGCCCTCCTCGGTGAGCCCGGTGGGCGACGAGTGCCGGGCGACCTGGTTGCCGAGGCTGAACGCGACCCAGGTCCCGTTGAGCTTCTGGATCGGCTGCACCACATGGGCGTGGTGGCCGATCACCAGGTCGATGCCGGTCTCGGTGGTGATCCGTTCGGCCAGCTTGAGCTGGGGCAGGCTCGGCTCGTTGTAGTGCTCCAGGCCCCAGTGGACGGAGAGGATCACCACTTCGGCGCCCTGTCGGCGGGCCTGCTCCTCGGCCGTCCTGATCTGCTTCGTGCTGATCCGGTTGAACGCCCAGCTCTGCTTCTCGGGCGTCGGATTGAGGAAGGACTCCCACGAGTAGGAGAGATGCGCCACCTTCACACCCTTGACGGTGCGGATGGTGATGTCGTCCGCTTCCGCCCGGGTACGCGCCGAGCCGCTGTGACCGAGGCCGATCCGGTCCATGGTGTCCAGGGTGCGGCGGACGGACTTGAGGCCGTGGTCGAAGGTGTGGTTCGAGGCGGTCGAGCAGGTGTCGTAGCCGACGCCCTTGAGAGATGTCAGGATCTGTGGCGGAACCAAGAATTCCGGATAGCCCTCGAAGGGGCCCTCCGGCTCGCCGACAGGAGTCTCCATATGGCAGATGGCCAGGTCGGCCTTGCTGATCACCGGCTTCACGCCGGCGAGCAGCGGGTCGAAGTCCAGCCCCGCCTCGCCCCCGCCGGACCTCTTGGCGTCCTCGGCCGCCTGATCCACCAGCTCGGGATGGACGAGTACGTCACCGGCGGCGGCGACGGTGAACGTACGCCCGCCCGCCCCACTCCGCGGCTCCGACGAGGTGGACGCACAGCCGGCGGTGAGAACGGCACAGGCCGCCGTCACCGTCAGTGCGCGCCTCGGGGAGAAAAGATCACGGAATGTCACTGATTGATTTTCGCATGACCGAAAAGATCAACTTTTCATCCGATGTCACGAGAACATCACTTTTCCACCGAAGCCTTGCGGCTCTCGGATTGATACTGGTGCTGTCCGGCTGCGTCCGGCCCCCGGGCGGGGAAGCGGAACGCGATCGCCCGTCCTCCCGTGAGCTGGTGGACCTCCACGACCGAATCACCGCTTACGCCCGGGAATCCGCCGCCCAGAAGCCCTACCGGTCCCCCGGCAAGACCCAGCGCCAACAGCTCGCCCAAGGTGTCGGACACCTCCTGGACGGCGACTTCGGAAAAGCGGAACGGGTTCTCGGCGATATCGGCCTCCGCGTGACCAGGCTCACGGACGCCGCCACCGGCAAGCGTTACGACGAGGTCGCCGCCCGCGAGCCCGGGACCAAGGACCGCTGGGGGCGGCTCTATCTCCACGCGGACACCGGTATCCGCTGGAGTGTGCAGGTACCCCATCCGGTGGCCGACCGCCATACGGAATCGCTGGGGGCGAAGCTCCTGGAGGGCACCCCCGGTGGCGCGCTGGTCGTCGCCGGAGCCCACCGCGACGCGGGGCGCGGTGACTCGGCGGATGTCGCGCACCGCGAGGACAGTGCCTTCCACGCGATCGTCGCCGCGTTGCAGAAACGCGGGATCCCCGGGGCGCAGTTGCACGGCTTCGCGGCCAAGCCGGATCGCCCCTACGACGCCGTCCTGTCGACCGGAGCGGCCCGGATCGCGCCCGGAGAGGTGACGGCGCTGGCCGACCGGATGGAGAACCGGGGACTCCGGGTCTGCCGGGGCTGGGCCGACCGGTGCCCCCTGGAGGGAATCACCAATGTGCAGGGCGAATCGGCGGAACGGCGCGGGGTGACCTTCCTCCATGTCGAACTCGCCCCCGGTCTGCGGCGGGACGGCACACGGGCCGCCGCCGAGACCCGGTCGGATCTCTCCCGGCTCCTCGAAGCCTGGTCGGCGACGGGCCGGTGACCCGTACCGGCAACGGTGCGGGGCGGGGGTACGGCGCTCCGCGCGGCGGGCTCGGCGGAGGCCCGCGACCGGATCAGCGGAGGTCCGCGACCGTCTCCCGGACACCCGGGTCCGGATCGTCGGCGAGCCGGTCCAGCAATGCTGCCGCCCCCGGCGTGGACCAGCGGCCGACGGCCCAAGCCAGGCTGTCCCGTACGCCGGGATCGGGGTGGTCGGCGAGATGGGCGAGCCGGTCGAACGGGCCCCGGCGGCGCGTGGCGAACCAGTAGAGGGCGTCCTTCAGCTCGGCCGGGTCGCCGGGGTCACCGGCCGCCGCGATCCGGGCGAGCAGCGTCTCGGCGGGCGGCGACGGCCCGTCGAGGGGGTGCGGCAACCGCTCCCGCAGGCGCCGTGATCCGTACCCTCCGCGCACCCGGCAGCCGAAGCAGGTACAGGGCCGGGTGCCGTGCGCGTCGGGCCGGTACCGCCAGCCCGCGACCTGCGGTACGGCCCGGATCCGGTGTACTTCGCCGGGCCGCACCGCCCGGGGTACGAAGACCTCCCAGCCGCGCGGATCGTCCAGCGCCGCGATCCGCCGCACCGCCTCGGCCGCGGGAACGGTGGCCTGCGCGCGGTCCCAGTAGGGCCCGGCCAGCACGGGCTGGTCGTCGTCCAGCCGGATATGGACGGCCACGAAGGGGCCTCGGCCGCCGAACCGGGCGAGTTCCCGGAGCCACTGGTGGGTGAGGGTGTAAGACCGCAGCACCGGGAAGCAGTAGACACCGCGGGCGCCGTCCTGCCCGTGGCTCGCCGCCCGGATCCCGGACCGCCGGACGCGCGGCGCGCCGGCCGCGGACGTCAAGTGCACGAACATCGCCATGAGCGGGGATGCTACTTCCCCGACTCCCGTTCGTCCCCGGAGTTTCGCCCCCGGCGGCCGGGCCCGATCCGGGTGCCCCGCCGGTCCGGATCACGTGATCCGGCGGCCGTCGTCGCGGTGATTCCGGTCGTCGCCGGGTGGATCCGGCGGGACGGGCCCGGGGCCCGGAGGCCAGGCAGGGCCGGGCTTTCAGGGGTGTTGGCCCCGCCTTGGCCGCCGCGTACGTCCGGCCCGCCGTCGTACGTGATGGGTCCGTTCTCGTTGACCCTGTGATTCCGGCTGCTCAGAATCACCGCTGAACCATGACAATCCCGACTCAGAGGGAGATCATGCGCAGACTTCGGATCTTCATGACCATGCTCGCGGCGTTCTTCGGCCTCCTGGCCACGGCCGTGCCCGCGAGCGCCGCACCGGCCCCGGACGGCCCGGCCCCGGCGGCCGCGACGGCCACCTACAAGGTGTGGCACTGGAACATCTCCGGCCATGAGCACGGCGGGACCGCGGGCCAGATCACCCATACGGTCCTGGGCTCCCTGAGCTTCCGGAACCCGGACTTCATCTCGGTGAACGAGGTCTGTCCGCAGCAGTACAAGGCCATCCTCGACGGCCTCAAGGCGGCGGGCTGGCCGGAGAGCCAGACCAACTTCGCCCGGTTCGAACCGATGCCCCACGCCACCAACGACCTGTGTACCAGCCAGGGCGGGGGCGCGGACACCGACCCGTACGGCGTCGCCGTCTTCAGCCGGTTCGCACCGAACGGCACCGACCGGATCACCCTCCCCTACGACGGGGTGAGAGCCCGCAAGCTGCTCTGCGTCTCCGTCCCCAAGCCCGGAGACCCCCGGTTCTGTACGACGCATATCGCCACCAACAACACCAAAGGGGCCCAGCTCGCGGCCGTACGGACCCAGCTGGTCGACTGGTCGACGGATAAACCAGGCAATCCCGCCGATACGGTGATAGCCGCCGGTGACTACAACACCCAGCCCAACGACCCGCTGCTGGACAGTTGGTACGCGCCCTCGGTGACGAGCGCCAACAACCCCGCCCCCAATACGGGGATCTTCCGCGAACTGGACGACCAGGACCCGAGCTGCCCCGGCTACGGCGAGCAGACCACCGAGGGCTCCCTCGGGAACACCTGCGGCAAGCCCGCCAAGGTGGACAGCATCTACGCCGCCGAGTCCAGGCTGATCTCCTACGACGCGGACTCGCACCCCATCAGCCAGACCGCCTGCGGCGGCCCCTGCTCCAACCACCGCATCGTGGACGGCACCCTCACCATCCCCGTTCCGTAGCACCCTCCCGGCTCCCGTGCCCCCGTGCCCTCGTCCGCGAGGCGCGGGAGCCCCTCAGCCGGTCAGGGCCCGGGTGATCTGACGGGTGGTCTGCGCCGCGACCCGCGGATTACCGGCGGCGTAGGCGCTGTAGGCGTTCAGGCCCGTGGCCAGCGCCCAGCCCCTCCCCCGCGTCCAGGTCGCGTCGTCCACCCCGAGGGCCGTACGGAAGGCCGCCCGGCTCCCGGCCGACATCAGGGTGAAGGCGATGATCAGGTCACGCGCCGGGTCGCCGACGCCCAGGTCCCCGAAGTCGATGACGGCGCCGGGGCGGCCCCGGGACATCAGCACATTGCCGGTGTGGAAGTCGCCGTGGAACCAGACCGGCGGACCGGGCCACGCGGGAGCGGCCAGGGCCGCGTCCCACAGCTCCGTCATCGCCGCCGGGTCGAACGGGCCGCCCTCCCGCGCGATACGCGCGACGGCGGCCCGGGTGTCCCGGTCCCGGTCGGCGAGCGATCCGGCGGAGAGACCGGCCCCGGCGGGATCGGCGGGTACGGCTCCCGGGTCGTACCCCCACAAGGCGGTCAGGAACTCCGCCAGCTCGACGGCGGCGGCGGACGAGTCGCCCAGCGCGTCGACGGTCGCGACCTCGCCGTCCAGCCAGCGGGAGACCGCCCACGGCCAGGGGTATCCGAACGCGGGCTCGCCCACGGCCACCGGCACCGGGACGGCCAGGGGCAGGTGCGGGGCGAGCCGCGGCAGCCATACGGACTCCTTCGCGGCCTGGCCGATCGCCCCGGCGTGACGGGGTATCCGTACGGTCAGCTCCGTACCGAGCCGGTAGATCACATGGTCCGAGCCGCCCGGGAGGAGCGGTTCCAGCGCCAGCCCCGCCCACCGCGGGAACTGGCTGCCGACGAGCCGCCCGACCAGGGCCGCGTCGATGGCGGGCCGGACGTCCGCGGTGTTCCCCTTCGCCACATGCACATGCGGCTCCCGTGGTCGGCCCGCCACCGGCGGCGGGCGTACGACGCCATCACAGTACGTACCGGTATCGCGCGTCGACCGGTTTTCCCCGCCCGGGGCGGGCCGCTGACCGGGTGCCGCCCCCCCGGCGCCCGCGGCCGGACCACGGGAACGATCCGGGCGGCCGGAAAATGAGTGCCCGGCGGGCGAACCTCCATGCGCAAAAATGAATCTGAGTGGACGTCCAGCGTTGTGCCGCGGGAGAACGCGGGTCCGGATCCGGGCCACATCATCACCGGGCACCGCCCCCCTTCCCCTTTCCAGGGAGACGATGTGCCACCCGAGCCCAATCCTGCTCCGGCCGAATCCGCCGAACCCGCCGAACCCGCCGAGGATTCCGGCCTCCGGGACACCGGATTCTCGGCCACCTTCGCCAAGAGCCCCGCCGGTGCCCGGCGGGGGCTGCTCCCGGGGAAGCGGGTCTGGACCGCCGTCGGAGCGGCCGCGGCCGTGACCGGGCTGGTCCTGGTGACCATTCCGCTGGTCGGTTCCCTGGAGTTCGGCTCCGACAGCAAGAACACCGCGGCCGCCGAGTCGGCCGCGTCCGAGAGCCGTTCCCCGGCACCCGGGCAGCTACCGGGCGCGGGGACGGGAGCCGGTCAGCAGCAGTCCGACGGGAAGACGTCCGGCGGTTCGGCCGCCCGGCCCGCCGGAACGGGACCCGGTGCCGGTGCCGGTGCCGGTCAGCAGCGGTACGACTCGTCCGGCGAATACAACCCCTGGGGCGCGGCAGGCGGTTCCTCCTCCGGCGGTGGCGGTGGTGGCTCCGCGAGCGGCGGCGGTGCCGGATCCGATACGCCCCCGGCGCCCCCGCGCGGCACCGGCGATACGGGCCCCGGGCCGGGTTCCGCGACCGGCGGCGGCAGCGGGACCGGGGGCGGCGGCTCCGCGGGCCGGCCGACCTCCGCTCCCACCGGCGGAGCGACGAAGCCCGCCACGGGCCCGAAGAAGCAGCAGAACACTCCCGGCCCCGCTCCCGTGGCGACCCCGCGCCCACCGAAGCTGGACGACGGGAAGATCAAGGGCCCGGTGATGTCCTTCGCCCTGGGTCTCTGTGTCGACATCCTCGGCGGCAAGGTCACCCACGGTCCGTCGCTGAAGCTCGCCGCCTGCTCCCAGGAGCAGCGCCAGCGGTTCGAGTTCCGCCCGGACGGCCAGGTGTGGACGCTCTATCAGCGGAAGACGTGCATGGAGGGCAAGGGCGGCGGCACGGCGGACGGCACCCCCGTCCGGATCGCCGACTGCAAGGGCAACCAGGCCCAGGTCTTCCGGATCCAGAAGGACGGGTCGCTGGTGAACCCCCGGACCAACAAGTGTGTGGAGCCGATCAGTCAGGGGTCGAGGGGATACCAGCTCCAGCTGCATCCCTGCGACGGCTCCAAGAACCAGAAGTGGCAGATCGGCTGAGCCGTACCGCACCGGCCGGGAGAGGGACGAGTCCCGCTCCCGGCCGCTCGTTCAGCCCGCTCCGGTGGTCAGTGCCGGGGCCGCCTCCGGCACGTCTCCCGCCCGGAGGGTGACCAGATCCTCCTCCGACGGCGACTCCAGCTCGGCCACCCGGTATGCCTGGCGCTCGGTCATCGTCTGGAACGTCTGGCGCGCGGTGCGGCCGTTGCCGAACCTGTTGTCGCGGGGGATCCGGGCGAAGAAGCCACCGAGGTCCCGGAGTGCGTCGTCGGTCAGTTCGTACTGATGGGACGAGGCGTGCTGGGCCACGATCCGGACGAGTTCGGCGTCGTCGTAGTCCTCGAAGAGCAGGGTGCGGTTGAACCGGGAGGCCAGTCCGGGGTTGGAGTCGACGAAGTGTTCCATCTCCCCGGGGTAGCCCGCGACGATCACCACCACTTCGTCCCGGTGGTCCTCCATCAGCTTCACCAGGGTGGCCACCGCCTCCTGGGCGAAGTCGTTTCCACCGCCGCCGTGGGCCGGGGCGAGCGAGTACGCCTCGTCGATGAAGAGGACTCCGCCCATGGCCTCCTGGAAGACCCGCTGGGTCTTGGGCCCGGTGTGCCCGACGTACTCACCCACCAGGGACGAGCGGTCCGCCTCGACCAGATGGCCGCGCTCCAGCAGCCCGACCGCCGCGAGGATGCGCCCGTAGAGCCGGGCCACCGTGGTCTTGCCGGTCCCCGGGTTCCCGGCGAAGACGAGATGACGGCTGAGCGGCGGCGCGGCCAGACCGGCGGCCTCCCGGCGCTGCACCATCCGCATCAGCTTCACCAGTGAGGCGACGTCCTGCTTCACCCGGGCCAGACCGATCAGCTCGTGCAGCTCGGCCAGCAGCTCGTCCAGGTCCTCGGCGGTCACCTCCGGTTCCGGTGACGTGACCGCCGTACCGGCGCCACCGCCGCCGGTGGCGGCCCGGGGGCGGCGCTCCGGCGCTCCGGCCTCGGGCCATCGGGCCGATTCCACCCGCCGCGAGACGCACTCCTCCACGACCGGCTCGGCCCCGTCCTCGGTGGTGAGGTCCTCGGCCGCGTCCTGGACCCGCAGCCGCCGCAGCACCGGGACGGCGGAGGCGGCGAGATGTACGGCGGGGAACCCGGGTTCGGTGAACTCGCACTCCTCGAAGGTCCCCCCGCCGCCGGAGTCCACGATCAGCCCGTTCTTCGCGGGGCGGATCACCCGTACCCCGGTCAGTACGGGCCGGGCCCCGTCGGCGACCACCACACCGGAACCGGCGGCGTCCCGGATCTCGGTTCCGGAGACTCCGGGCGCGGCGCCCGAGCCGATCACGAGTCCGGCGGTGCCCGCACGCAGTACCCGGCCTCCGGTGACCTCCGTATCGTCGCCGCCGAGGACGAGGGCGGCCCGCTCGCTGTCGGCGATCTCGCAGTCGGTGAGCCGGACGGCCCCCCGGGTCGCGACGGTGACCCCGTTACGGGCCCGGCGCACGGTCACCGCGGTCAGCTCGGCGGCGGAGCCGTCGGCGAGGTCGACGCCGGACATCCCGCAGTCGGTGATCCAGCCGCCCTCCAGCACCAGCCGGGCGTCGGCGACCAGATGGACACCGTGTTCGGGGGTCCGTCCGATCCGCGGCCCGTCGAGCCGTACTCGGGCGCCGTCGCCCGCGTGGACCGGGCTGAAGGCGCAGGTGTCGAACGTGCCGTCCTCGATCCGGACCTCGGAATCGCCGGTGGCGACCAGTCCGTTGGCGGCGGAGTCGCGGACCACGAGATCCCGGGCGGTCAGGGTGGCCGTATCGTGCACGGCGACGGCGACCCCGGCGGTCCGGATGATCCGGGTGCCGGTGACCCGGACCCGGGCGCCGCCGGTGGCGCTGATCCCCGAACCCCCCGAGTCCCGCAGGTCGCAGTGGCTGAGGACGACCTCGGCCGGACCCTCTGCGCGTACCGCGTCGGCTCCGCTCCCGAAGACGTCGCAGCCGTGCAGCCGGACGCCGCCGTCGGCCTCCCGCGGCTCCGCCGCCTCCGCCCCCGGTTCCGGCGCGGCCGAGCTGCCGAGGACGCTCACGGCGTCCCCGGCGCACTCCCTGACCCGGCAGTCGTCGAGCAGCGCCGACCCGTCGTCCTCCACCAGTACACCGCTTCGTCCGGCGCCGCCGACGAGACAGTCCCGGAGGGTGACCCCGGCGCTCTCCCTGACGCGTACGGCCGATCCGGTCGTGTCCCGGATCTCGGTACGGAGCAGTACGGCCCGGGTTCCGCCGCCCACGACGAGCCCCGTGCCGTCGACTTCCCGTATCCGGCAGTCCGTGAGGGTGACGGGCCCGGCGGTCCGCAGCAGCACCCCGGCGAGCGCGGCGCCCCGCAGCTCGGTCCCGGTCATGGCGAGCCCGGCGTCGCCGTGGACCTCCAGCCTCCCGGTGCCGATGCCGCCGCCGGTCCACGCGGTGTGGCCGCCGCCCAGCACCACGGCGGGCACGTCGGCGGACCCGCCCGCCACCACCAGCCCGTCGACGACGATGCGCGCCCCCGGGGCGGTCTCCAACGCGGGCCGCCCGTCGCCGGGCGCGGCGAGGACCGCCCCGGCATCCGCGCGCAGGGTGACCGTACGGGAGATCAGCAACGCCTCCCGGTACGTCCCGGCGGCGATCCGGATCTCGTCCCCGTCGGCGGCGGCGTCCAGCGCGGCGGTAAGGGTGGGGTGCTGGCCGTCCCCGCCGCCCACCCGGTGAACGGCGGGGACGGCGGGGGCGTGGGGCGGTGTCACGGGGTTCTCCATCGGACCGGGGGTACGGGGCGAGCGGCCGGGGCCGCGGTAGACGTCACCCCGCTCATTGGCGCAACTGATTCTGCAGGGTGGCGATCTGAAGCCGCAGCTGGTTCGCCCGCTGGTTCCACACCGCTATGTCCTGCTGGAGTTGGGCGACCACCTGCGGGTCGGCCCCGGTGGTCAGCGCCTGGTTCAGCAGTCCGCCGAGATGGGACGCCTCCCCCAGGGCGGCTGTCTGCCCGGCCCTGGCCTGCTGCAACTGCTGGTGGCGTACGTCCTGCCAGGTGCCCTGTCCGCCGTGCGGAGCCGTACCGAACTGCGGTTGCGACCCGGGTGCCTGTCCGTGGCCGAGTGCCTGTCCGTGGCCGGGGAGCGTCGGGGCCGGTGGCAGCGGCTGGACCGGACCGGTGCTCGACGACGCCACCACCGGGGGCACTGACGGCATGGTGTGCGACTGCACGGGTACGAAGGGGGCCGGACCGGCGGGCGACTGGACCTGACGACTCGCCCGGCGGACTCGGTCGGCCTCCCACCGTTGGCAGGCGACATCGGCGTCGTGGAGTTCCCGCTGGGCACGTGCCGCCAGCTGGGGGTTGCCCGTCTCCTGTCCGTAGACGGTCCACGCGGCCCGGGCCTGGTTCAGGTCGGCGACCTCCCGGGGGATCGGGTCCGGCGCGGCCGAGCGCCCGAGGCCGTCGAGATCCGGCCACGGCCCGGTATGACGCCTGGTGAACTCCGTTTGCCTGTCGATCAGCCATTGCGCGACAGGTTCGGCCTGGTCGTTGACCGGCGTCGGCCGGGCGGCCCAGCGGTACCCCTGAGTGTCGTTGAAGGAGATCCGGGCGATGTCCAGAGGCGGCAGCGTGCCGTTTCCCACGGGGAGAAAGTTCGTCTCGGAGGTGATGAACCTGATGGGCCGGTTCAGTTCCTGCGAGTACTGCTCCAGAATCAGCCGGCTTCCCGGATCGAGCGCCCCCGCCGGGGACGGCGGACGTACGCCCCCGGAGGCCATCCGGACGAAGTACTCCCGCGGGGTCATGCCGTGCGCGGTCACCTGCGCGATCGCCGAGGTGAGAGTGTCCCTGGTGGTGCCGTTCACCGCCGGGTCGAAGCGGTTCGCGATGCGCTGGAGCATCTGCTGGACTTCGAAGTTCCGGGGTCCCAGAGCCCGGTTGAGCTCCAGGAGGAGCCCGCCGTCGCGGTGGCCCAGTCCGTCGGGGCGGAACAGCCACCGGTCGCGGAAGTCCCGCAGTTGGGCGAGCAGACGATTCGCCTCCCCCGAGAGGACGAGCCGCTCGGCGTGCTCCCGGTAGTGCCTCGGGTCGAGTCCGGCCGTGAGGGCTCCTTCCTGCCCGCCGCCCGGCACCCTCGCCGAGACGTTGTGACCGAGGTTCCTGGGGGCACCGATCCGGTTGTCGAGGGCGCGTACCTCCTCGGGGAAGGTCCGGGTGAGCCAGTCGTTGACGTACGGATCGACCTTGACTCCACTCTTCGCCGTCTTCTGGCTGGTCTGGGTATCGCTGATACCGAGGAAGCGGGACATCTGCGCGTCGGGCGTCGAGTGGTCCTGCGGCAGTTGCCCGGAACTGTCGAGCTTCCTCTGCAACCGGTCGAGGTCGGTGGGGATCGCGGCGTTCTCGAAGTCGACGGTGAACGCCGGTCCCCGGTTCGGCAGGGTCAGGTTGCCGGCGTGCATCTCGCGCGCGGCCAGGCGCTCCTGGAACAGCTCGCGGATGGCTTCCAGCACCCGGCGTTCGGACGCCAGCAGGGTGACGGACCCGGGCGTTCCGGCCGCCATCCGGCGCAGGAGATCCGTCTGCCGCCGCGCCCATTGCGGCAGTTCGCCCAGGAGCCGCCTGACCGATGCGTCCGTCTCCGCCATCCTCGCGGCGGCCGACTGTCCAAGCCGCCCCAGCGCGTTCCCCGCGTCCCCCTGTGACCTGATGGCGGCGCCGAGTTCCTCGGCCAGCGACTGGATCCGGGACGCGACCTGCCCCGAGTTCGGCATGGTCACCTGGTCGGCCAGGGTCCGCAGCCGTTCGGAGACGGAAGCCCCGCCCGGCTGGGCCAGATTCTTGAGCAGATCGGGGTCCTTGAGCTTGGGCAGGGCCCTGGTGAGGCCGTCCGCCAGATCGGCCAGCCGTGTCCGGGCGACATCGGGCGACAGGGAGCCCTCCGCGAGCCCACGGGCCACGTTCCGCAGCGTGTCGGGAGCTTGACTGGTCCGCAGATTACCGGCGATGTCCCGGAGGTCCGCGATCAGCCGTCTCGCGTTGTCGGTCGGCAGGAGCCGCCCCGCCTGCTCGGGACTCAACGCCCCGACGTCGACCGCCATCCGGTCCAGGACCCTGGTCAGCCGGGCCGTGTCCACCAATCCGCCGGCCATGTCGTCCAGCAGGTCGGCCGCGACGAGACTGTGCTGTCCGACCGGGCTCCGCAGTCCGACGATCTGCCCGAGCCGCTGGTTCAGGTACTGGGCCGCGCTCTCGGCGTTGGCCTGCCAGAGCCGGAAGGACAGGTCGTTCAGGATCTCCGGGGTGCTCCCACTGCTGAAGGCTCCCCGCAGCGACTGGAGCAGCCCCTGGGTCCTGATCGCGACATCGCCGCCGAGGGCGGGCGCCACCACGGGTTCCGTTCCCGTTCGGATCGCGCCGCCCGCACGCGGCGGGGGCGGCGTCGTCCCGAGGAGACCGTCGAGCAGTCCGGAGACCTGGGCGCTGCGAACCCCTTGCAGCACCGGCAGCGGCAGGCTCCGGTCGAGCTCCCAGCCGTAGAACTGGTTGAGCCGTCGGCCCAAAGTGGTGTACTCGGCGCCTCCGTCACCGAACGTCAAGGTCTGCTGGACGTTGTTCCTGGCTTCTCCCCGGGTGTTGCGAGCGCCGCGATAGGCGGGGACGTCGGTCAGGACGGCGACGCCGTCGACGAAGAGATTGGGCTCGGGAACGTAGGGGATCAGCGGGTGCGTGGTGGCCGCGTCCACACGGGCCGCCATGTCCGCCCCGACGCGCCGGATCAGCTCCGGCGTGTAGTTCCCGGCGCCTGCCGGGGCTTCGCCCGCCCCCGGCGCCCGGTAGCCGCCGCCCATCATCAGCGGATAGCCGCCGTTCTCGTCGAGGACCCGCTCGAAGTGCGCGAAGACGTGCTGCCCGCCGGGGACGACATGCGGATAGGCGTCGAAGTCCATGATCGAGACATAGGGGTGGTATCCGCGTTCCATCATCGAGCTGACGGCATACCGCGTCGCCGGACTTTCGAGGGTCTGATTGCGGGCCGTCCCGTAGGGGAACGGCCCCGGCTCAAGGCTTCCGGACCGGAGGGGCGGGGCGGCGGTGGTCGCCACGACGGCCAGCGGATACGGGAAGCGGTCGTTCGAGAGGGCCAGGCGGATCGCCTGGTTCCAGTCGCCGGCCGCGGCATCGGCGCCGTTGACTCCCACGACCACGGCGACCCGGTTCTCGAACGCGGCCCGGTCGAGCCGGTGGGCGATGCCGTCCAGGAAGGCGCCGAACCGGGCGGGATCGCCGAGGTCCGTGGCCCTGGCGATGGCGTTGACGACGAAGGCGGGCTGCCGACGGGGGCCCTGCCCCAGCTCGCGTACGTAGCGGAGGTAATCGTCCCCGGACAGCGACCCGCTTCCGGTGACGGCTCCCATCCCGTGGAACCGTTCGTCGGCCCACGTCGTGCCCGACCCCGGGCGCCCCGGCCAACCCCCGGAGGCGTTCCACTCCCCAGCCCGGTTCCCGTAGACACGGCCGGGCGGTCCGCCGCCCGTCACCCGGGTGACGGACTGATCCAAGGTGGCCCCGGCGGGGCGCTGGGCGTCGATGTCGCGCAGCACCGAGAGCAGATCGTCGGCGGCGTCCGCCGTCCGCCGCTCGCGCCACTCGATGGTGCGCTCCCAGTTCTCCCGGGCCGCGTCGGGCCTGCTGCTGGAGCCCGCCCCGTTCTGCGGCTCGGGCTCGCTACGCGCTCGCTGGAGCGCCGTGAACTCGCTGTCGTACCTGCTCCAGGCACCGACCAGCGCGTCGGTGTCGTGCGGGGAGAGGCCACGCCCGGCCGACGTCTCCGCCGCCGACCGGAGCTGCCCGTGGATATGGGAACTGGTGAAGTCCGGCGTATCGGGCGTCTGAGACGCGGTCGGCACATCTCCGCCGCCGCGAACGGGCGCCTTGCCGGATCCGCCCGCCGTAGCGCCGGGTCCGGAACCCCCGCCGATGGCGGCGGAAGAAGACGGCCCGGCGTTCATGTCCAGCCGCCCGAGGTCGTTGGTGAGGCCGGTGAGACCGAAGGTCGTCTCGCGCCTCAGCAGCGGAGGCGGCGGCACGGGCGGGCCGGGTACGCCCTGCGGGACGGACGGTCCCGCCCCGGGAGGCGGGAGATGCCCGGCGGGGGCCGTACTCGGGCCCGGCGCGGCGTGGTTGATACCAACGGCTCCGTGGTTCGGTACGACTCCGCCCCCGGGCAGATTCCCGGGACCGGGGGCCGCCTGCGCGAGCTGTTGTTGCTGAAGCTGCTGCTGTACGCGCGTGTACTCCTCGTAGCCGCCCTCGAACAGGAGCCTCGCGAGGTCGTCCTCCCCCGGGTTCGACCCTCCCGGCAGCCCCCCGCGTGCCGCGACCGCGCGGGTGTTGAGGGTGCGGATCTCGCCGATGAGCTTGTCGGGGTCCATTCCGGCCTCGCGGAGCCCCTTGCGGGCCTCCGTGACCTGAGTGAGGGCCGCCCGCATCCGGTCCGCCGCCTCCGTCTGGGCGCGGGTGGGGCCGCTGGAGGAGCCGGCGCCCGGGGTGGACGGCGCCGTCTCGCGTACGCCCCGCTGGGCCGCGTTGAGTTCGGCGAGGGCCGTCTCGTACCGCACATAGCGTTCCGTAAGCAAGGCGGCCCGGGCCGGGTCCGGCGTGCCCCCGGTGACGATGTCGTTGACGGTGTGCCGGAGCTGGTTGTGGATCGTGGCGGCGGCATGGCCCTCGATCCGGGTCGGTACGGGCGCGGGCGGGCCGATCAGCCCCTCCGGGACGGTACGGGAAGCGGCCGGGGGCGGTACCGGTGCCGCCCCGTCCCCGGGGGCGCCGGGAACCCGCGCGGACCCGGCGGCCGGGGCGGGCACCGGGGTGGCCGGCTGGAGTACGGGCTGACCCGCCGGGACGGCGGGCGGGGTGGCGGACCGCCCGGACCCCGCCCCCGGGCCGGTGATCAGGTCCAGGGCCAGCCGCGCGTCCGCGCCCGCGGTGGGCACCCCCGCGGTGTCCAGGGCCGTACGGGACGAGACACCGCCGCCGGGTGCGGTGGCGCTCAGCCCCGCCGGTGCGCCGGTCCGCTTGCCGTCGCCGCCGATGAGCGCCAGGGCGAGATCACGGTGGTTCGCGGCCGGGGGCGGCACCGTCTCCCCGGCGCCCCGGGCCACCACGTCGGGGGCCACGGCGGCAGGGGCCGGTACGCCGGTGGGCACGGCCGATACGGCGGTGGTCCGTACGGAAGCGACCACGGTCGCGCGCAGCGGCACGGACTTGGCGTCCACGACCGTCGCGGGGGGTGTCACGGCGGCCGGGGCCACCGGCGGCGGGCCGGTCTGGAGCACCGGCGCCGGGCCCGGCGCGGCGACGGCGCCCGGTACCGCGCCCGGTGTCCCCAGCGGGTTCGGGGTGGCTCCGCGCGAGGTGAAGGCGAGGGATGTGAGGGTTTCGGCGTTCACCGTGACGTCGGTGCTCTCGCCGATGCGGAAGGAGATGCCCTCCGAGTTCACCCCGCGGACCGCGATATCGCCCTGCTGGAGGGCGATCAGTTCGGGGAGTTTGATCTGGGAGAGGTCCTCCGCGTGGGCGACGGCGCCCCGGGCCAGGGCGGTGGATTCCTCCATGGCCCCGACGGTGCCCGTGGCGAAGCCCGTACCCTCCACACCGCGCGCGGCGCCGGGCGTTTCGGTCACCAGGGAGAGCCCGGCCGGATGGCGGGCCCCGTCGATGATGCCGAGGGCGGTGTCGGCGGGCAGCACCAGATTGCTCTCCAGCCTGACCTGCCCCATCGAGGCGTCGAGGCGGGTGAGCGGGTTGAGCGCGGAGTCCCCGGCCACCGATCCCGGCAGCAGCAGCCCGCCGGGGCCCGCGGTCAGTCCACCGGGCGGGTTCAGGGTGACCAGTCCGGAGGTGCCGAGCGGTACGGTGCCGCCCAGTCCGCCCGTCGCGGGCGTGAACCCGCCGGTGAAGCCGGGGGCCGCCGCGCCCGGGCGGGAGAGCAGCAGATCGTCCAGCTTGGCGAAGCCGAGGGTGGTGAAGTCGAGGGACGGGGTCCTGGTGAACGAGAGCTGGAAGAGGTCGGTGTTGAAGGTCCCGAGCGGGGTGCCGGGCGGAACGGCGCCGAAGAGGCCGGTACGGGCCGCGCCGCCGAGGCCCGCGCCACCCGCCCGGCCCGCCTTGTTGATGTACTCCAGGTCGCCCGCCCGCACCATCATCTGCCGGAGCGAGTGCTGGGGGATGCCGAGGACCCGGTCGCCGAAGGCGAGGGCGGCGGCGCCCCGGTAGCCGACGACTCCGATCTCCGCCATGTTGAGCGGGAGGAAGAGCGCGGTGGTGAACCGGCCGAGCCGCTGCATGGTGACCTTGCCGTACGCGGCGAACTTGGCGGAGCCACCGGTGATCTGTCCGGTGATCTTCGTCCAGTCCTTGCCGGGGGCCCGGCCCAGGAACTTGGCCCCGTTCCAGACCACGAAGGGCAGGGCACGGAACCCGGCGCCGGTCTTCATGATCAGCATGATCGGCATCACGACCAGCTTGCTGGTACCGGTGAGCAGGGCGAGCCGTGCCGCGTCGTCGGAGAAGGAACCGGCGCCCGCCTTGATACCTTTCCAGACCGCCTTCAGGGTGCCGCCGATGCCCTTGGTGGAGGGGAAGAGCACCCCGAGGAAGGCGAGGCCCAACTGGAGCCCGCTCGCCTTGCCCTGGCTGTAGTCGACCGCCACCTTGACCAGGTTCGCCACATTCATCGCCCAGGCGACGAGGCCGAGGAGTCCACCGGTGAAGATGGCCAGCACGGAGAAGATGATCGTGAAGATCTCGAAGACTTCCCAGAAGATCTCACAGTCGCTGACGGGCATCTTCATCCGCTGCCCGGCGGTGGTGAGTTCACCGCTCAACCGGGTGACCGCGGCGGCCAGTTCACCCCGGGCGGCCTCGGCCTCCCGGGCGTGGTTCTGGCGCTGGGGGTCGTCCTCGGGCAGCGACTGCGCACCCGTGAGCGCCAGGCCCGTATCGGTCTGCGCCTTCTCCAGGGCATCGGCGTAGCCGCGCAGCGCGCTCTCCGCCATCAGGAACGATTCCTGGACCGAGCCCGCGAACCGGTGCAGATGCTCGTCGACCTTCTCGCGGAGGGCGTCGGCGGTCTTGCCGACGAACCGCTGCCCCTCGCCGGAGGTGTTCTGAAGCTCCTTCAGCCCGCCGTGGACCGTACCGGCCGTCTCGGCGAGCCGCTTCATCGTTTCGGCGATCTGCCGTACGGCGACGGGGTCGCCGGGTGCCGGGTCGGCGGTGAGCCCCAGCGGGCTCCAGTCACCGGGACGGGCTGGCAACTGCGCCTCCCCCTCGAGAATTTCACCGCGCCGCCCGGACGGACGGCGCGCGGTCCTCTAATCCATAGCACTGGAACGCGTTCCATTTCCCCGTGGCAAGACTCACACCCGGCGGAGCGGAGAATTCGGGCTCCGGGAGTGAACCGATCGCGGGGAAAAACGCTCTGCCAGCACGACCGATCACTGCGACCGTGAGGAGCGGACCGTGCCCGACATCGCGATGGACTACACGCTGCTCAATGACGTGGCGATCAAGGCGCGCTCACTCAAGGACCAGGTCAACGAGGCCCGGACCGGGAACCCGGTGACGGCGGAGCAGATCGGTCCCACGGACGCCTACTCCGCCGTCCGCTCCTTCTACTGGACGTGGCACAGCGCGTTCCGCCGTTCCGAGGAGAAACTGGAGAGCCTGGCGAAGCTCTACGAGGGAGTCGCCAAGGGCTGGGCGAAGTGGGACTTCAATCTGGCCGTCGAGGCGAACAAGCAGGCGGCCGCGATCACGGCCGAGCTGTGGGCCGTCGACAAGGCCAGGTACGACCAGTGGCAGAAGCTGGTGGCCGAGGGCAAGGTCGATCCGAACGACCCCGACGCGCCGAAGGACCCGGGCGAGCGCCCGACCACCTTCACCTCGCAGGACGGCAACGGCAACTCCACCACGACGACCTATACCTACGGTCCCGACGGCAAGCCGACGTCGATCACCACCCAGGTCACCAGCGCGTCCGGGCTGACCACCACCGAGACGACGAACTACCGCCCCGACGGCAGCTACGACTCCACGGCCACGGACGCCGCGGGCAATGTCACCGTCTCCGAGGGAAACGTCACGACGACGGAGTCCGGGAACGTCAAGACCACGACGAACGACTTCCGCAGCACGACCACCGACACGGACGGCGAGGAGACGGTCACCACGGGGAAGACCACCTCGAACTACGACTCGTCCACGGGAACGCGCACGTCCAACAGCAGTTACACCACCACCGGCCCCGACGAGAACGGCGATGTGCGGACGGTGAAGGGCACCGTGGACTCGACGGTCGACGCGCGGGGCAACGAGACGACCACGACCACCGAGGTCAAGGAGGACGGGAGCGGTACCCGGACCGTCAAGACCCCGGACGGCAGGACGGAGAAGTGGGTCAGCGACAGCGCCGACGAGAACACCGGCTGGCGGCTCGCGCCCTGACCAGCCCGCTCCCGGCCACCGCCGCCCTCCTTCCGCCACCCGACCCCATCGGCGTTTCCCCCGGTCACCCCGGCCGGGGCGCACCATCCGAACACGACGAGGAGCCCTCGTGCCCGCAGGCAACGTCAATATCAACTACAGCGAGATCATCCGGGTCTCCGCGGTGATGAAGCAGGCCGTCGAGAACATCGTGCCCATGCTGCAGTCCACCAAGACCTCGGTCGAGGGGCTGATGGACAACGGACTCTTCATGCAGCAGAGCAGCCCGGCGATCAAGGCGTCCTACGAGAAGCTGACGGTCTCGCTGACCCAGGCGATGACCGGGATCACCGTCTTCGCCAAGCAGTTCGAGGAGATCAAGACCCAGGTGGAGGCGCTGGACACCGCGGTCGCCAAGAACGTCGGCGGCTCCTGACCCCCTGAGGGCGGAAGGCGGTGCCCCCGGACCGGGATCCCGGTCCGGGGGCACCGCCTTTCGGGTTCGGTTCTTCGGCGTCAGCTCTCCGGGTTCAGTTCGGTCCGGGGCACCAGGACCGACACCAGGGTCCCGGTCACCGGGTCCACGGTGAGGCCGCGCCCCGGGACCGGCCGCGACTTCAGCAGGTCGTACGGCACCCGTACGCCGAGCAGATCGCCTTCGCCGGGGGACTGCGGGGCGAGCAGCATCCCCTTGCGGAGTCTGCGGGCCTGCCCGAGCCAGCCGATTCCGGCGGCCGTCAGGGTCTCCGGAGTGCCCGCGGCGACCAGTCCGATCCCCCGGTCCCGGCCGGTGGCCGCCGTCTCCTGGAGGATCTGGTTGGCGGCCGGGAGCTGGGCGAGGAGATCGGCGTCGTCGACCATCACCACCGCCGGACCGCTGCCCGCGTCCAGCGCGGCCCGCACCTCGTCGTCGAGGGGGTCGGGGTGGTCCAGCACCGTCACCAGGGGGTGCCGGGCCAATGCCCGCAGCGGGGACTCGCGCGGGGTGAGGACGACCATCCTGGTGCCGCTCGCCAGCAGGGAGACGGCGAGCGCGGCCAGGGCGGTCGACCGGCCGGTCCCGGGCGGGCCGCTGATCAGGTAGGACGGCGCGTCGGCGGCGAAGTCGACGCCGAGCGGGGCGAGATCGTCGCCTCCGATGCCCAGCAGGCCCCACAGGGGGCGGCGCCTGGCGTCGTCCAGCCGGTCGTAGGCGTCGGTGAAGGAGATCTCCCGGGGGAGGCTGAGGACCTTGACGGGCCGCCGCGCGTCGGGCACGGCCCGGTCGCGGCGGGCCGCCCGGGCGCCGATCGCCGACAGGGCCTCGGTCTGTTCGCGGCCGCCCGCCGGGTCACCGCCGGAGGGCGCGTCCAGCAGGGCGACCTGGATCTCCGTACCGCTTCCGCCGCGCCAGGCGCGCCCCGGCGGCACGGCGGCGGGGATCTGTTTGGCGGGGATCCCGGCGAGGGTGTATTCGCTGCGGTCGGTCATTCTGAGCAGGACGCGCTCGTCGTTGAGGGAGGCCGCCTTCCCGGCGAGCAGGGCTCGTTCGGAGGTGGCGACGACATGGACGCCGAGCGGGGCGCCCTCGCGGATGAGGGCGGTCAGTTCGTGCACCGGCCGGCCGCCGTCCTGTTCGCCGAGGAGGGCGACGAGCGAGTCCCAGCCGTCGACGAGGACCAGGATGTGCGCGGGGCGCTCCGCGGGCGGGAGCAGGGAGCGCAGCTCCGCCAGGTCGGAGACGCCCCGGGTGGTGAGGAGTTCTTGGCGCCGGGCCGTCTCGGTGATCAGCCGGGTGAGCAGTCGGCCCAGTCGTTCCAGGTCGGTACGGGGTACGACGGCGCCGCAGTGCGGCAGGGCGGTGAGGGCGGTGAGGGCGCCGCCGGCCGCGTCGATCCCGTACAGATGGACGTCGGCGGAGGAGTGGCGGCGGGCCAGGGCTCCGGCGATGGTCCGCAGTACCTGGGAGCGCCCGGAACGCGGTGTGCCGAGGACGTAGAGGTGTCCGAAGGTGTCGAGGTCCAGTTCCAGGGGCTCCTGGCGCTGACCGCCGGGGAGGTCGGCGAGCGCCCAGGGCACCGCGGCGAGCAGGCCGTCCGGCCGGTCGGGCCGTTCGGGCAGGTCGTCCAGGGTGAGCCGGTCGGGCAGCGGGGGCAGCCAGGGGCTGGGGGTGCGCTCGATGCCGAGGGTGTCGGCGGCCTCGCACAAGGCGTCCACGAGGGCGGTGAGGTCGGTGGGCGCGTGCGGGTCGTCGAGCAGGTCGGCGTCGTCGTCGGCCGTGTGGCCGGGCCCTGGTTCGGGGGCGGCGCGGCCGAGCCGGGACCAGCCGATGTCGGCCGTCCAGATCTCGGCGGCGCCGGTCTCGCGCGCTTCGGGTTCCCCGGACGCCGGTCCGTCCCCGGGGCGGAGCGTGCCCGCGTAGGCGGTCTGGAAGGGGAGGACGGAGCGGTGTCCGATCCGGGCCAGCGCCCGGCCCGGGGTGTCGGCGGAGATGGTGACGGCGTCGTTGGTCTCCAGGACGTCCTGGCTGTCGCCGGCGTCGGTGACCCGCAGCGCGATCCGCAGATTGGTGTTGGCGCGGATGTCGGCGGTGACGACTCCGGCGGGGCGCTGGGTGGCGAGGACGAGATGGATACCGAGTGAGCGTCCCCGCTGGGCGATGGAGACCAGTCCGGGGATGAACTGCTCCACGTCGCGGGCGAGGGTGGCGAACTCGTCGATGATCAGCAGCAGTCGGGGCAGCGGTGCGAGTGCCGGGTCACGGCGGCGCATGGCCCGGTATTCCGCGTGGTCCTTGGCCGAGACGGCGGCCAGCATGTGCTCGCGGCGGGTGAGTTCGGCGCCGAGTGAGGTCAGGGCGCGTTCCACGAGGTGGCTGTCGAGGTCGGTGACCATGCCGAGGGTGTGGGGCAGCCGGACGCAGTCCTTGAAGGCGCTGCCGCCCTTGTAGTCGACCAGGACGAAGGTCATCTCGTCGGGGCGGTTGGCCGCGGCGAGGGACGCCACCATGGCCTGGAGGAGTTCCGACTTGCCCGCTCCCGTCGTGCCCGCGACGAGTGCGTGCGGACCGTCCTTGACCAGGTCGAAGGTGACGGGTCCGGAGTAGCCGGCGCCCAGCCGGATGCCGGTGGAGGCGGGGCGCTGTTCCCAGCGCCGTACCAGATCGGCTCCGGTGGGGGGTTCGAGGCCGAGCAGTTGGAGCAGGCCCACGCTCGGGGGCAGTCCGTCGGAGCCGTCGGGGGTGACGTCGCGGACCGGCGCGAGGGCGCGGGCGATCCGTTCGCACCACGCGGTGTCGACCAGGTCGGGCCGGGCGGTGGTGACATCAGCCTTCCCGGTGCGGCGCAGGGTGAGTTCCCGGGCGCCCACGGAGCAGACGGTGACGCACTCCTCGGGCAGCATCCGTTCCTCGCGGTCCACACAGATCAGGAAGACCCGGACGGCGGGCCCCTCCTTGAGGACCTGGATCATTCCGGGCGCGTCGCGCAGGCGCCGGGCGCCGTCGAGGACGACGAGGATGTCGGGTTCGCTGAGCAGGGCGCCGCTCATGGCGGAGCCCCGGGCGCGGATCCTGGACCGGACGGTGGAGACGAGTTCGGTGACCCGGTTGGCGACGGTCTCGGGGTCGTTGCCGACGGTGACGGCGGGCCCGCCGGAGGTGGGTGCGCTCGCGCCTCCCTTGCCGGGCCGGGCGTGGGGCAGCCAGCGGACCCATTCCCAGCCGGGGGCGCCCGCGGCGTCGGTGAGGACGGTGATCCGGACGTCGCGCGGGGAGTGCAGGATCGCGGTCTGCGCGACGGTCCAGCGCGCCAGGGCGGCGGCCGCGTCGTGTTCCCCGGTGATGCCGAGCACGCCGTCTGCGGTCAGGTCGACGGCCATCGGCGCGTCGGGGATGTCCCAGTTGACGGAGCGGTGGTTCTCCTCGCGGGCGGAGTCGTCGATGGTGAGCAGGGACGGCTGCCGTACGGTGCCGACCCGCAGATGGAGATGGTCGGGATGGCTCCGCTGGCGCTCCCAGAGCCGGGACCCGGGGCCGACGGCCCAGAGTCCGGCGGTGGCGGGGTCCGGTCCCGCCTCGCCGCGCAGGAGACGTTCGTGGTGCACCTTGGCCCGGACGTCCTCTTCGAGGGATTCGCGCCGGGCCCGGTATCCGGCGGCGCCTTCGACATAGTCGAGCCAGCCGCTGCGTTTGGTGTTCAGATGCCCGGCGAGGGCCAGGATCGGGCTGAAGAGGGCGAAGATCAGGAAGAAGTACGACTTCAGGAAGAACACCATGCAGATGCCGAGCACCAGGGGCGCCAGGATCATCAGCATCGGCATCGGCCGGTGCTTGGGCGGAACGGGCGGAGCGGGCAGGGCGAAGCGCTCGGGCAGCAGCGGCGGAATGATCCTGGGCGGCCGGTTGAAGTCGAGATGGGCGCCGTCGGCGGAGGCGGCGACGGCGGCGTCGGCCTCGACGGGTTCCGCGATCCGCAGCAGGAACTCACCGAGGACCAGTTCCCCTCCGGCCGGCCAGGGGGCCCAGCCGGGCGGGAGGGGGTCGGCGGTGTCGGCCCCGGGGTCGGGCAGCGGTCCCGGCGGTTCGGGCGGCAGGGGTACGGCGTCGGCGCGGGGCCGGTCCGGTGGGGCCTCGGGCAGGGAGAGCGTCGCGTGTTCCGTGCCGGCTCCGGTGTGGAGGAGCACGGAACCGTCGGGGCATACGGTGATCCGCACCCCGGACGGGGGGACGTCGCGCCCTTCGAGGAGGACGGAGCTGCCGGGCAGCGGGCCGATGCCGTGGGTGCCCGGTGCCAGGCGCCAGGCGCGGCCCGCGCCGCGTCCGCCGACGAGCCGGAGTTCGATGTGCGGGGCCCTCGGGAGCCGTTCGCCGTCCGGGGTGCGGGACGGCGGCGGCAACTCGCCGCGCTCCGCGCCGTAGTCGGCGGGTTCGGCCGTGGCCGGGGCACCGAGCCCCAGCCGGACGCCGTCACGGATGCCGGTGGCGGAGAGCGGCAGATCCGGGTCGAGCGGCCGGGTTCCGAGATGGAGGGCCGGAGCGTTCCCGGGGTCGTCCGTACCGGCGATTCCGGCGGCCAGGGCGGCGACTTCGGTGGTACCGGGGGCGTCCAGCAGAATCTCGCGGTCCCGCTCGGGATGTCCCGAGCGGGGGTCATGGAGGCTGACGAAGAGTCTCACGGCTGTTCGGGTGTCCGTTCCGACGGGGTACGGGAGGCGGAGGCGGCGGATACGCCGGGGCGCCGGGGCCGGGTGGCGCTTCCCGGGGGCTCTACGGGTTCTGCCGGTGGTTCGGCCGGGTACGGGGTGGGCGGCCGGGGTCGCGTCGGCCGGTCGGGCGGCGCGGTCGGCCCGGTACCGGGCTCGGCGAAGTCGTCGGCGTGGGCCGGGGTACGGAACACGTCCGGGGCGACCGGCGGGGCCGAGGGCGCCGGGGCCTCGGGCGCGGCCGACCCGGCCCGCGGTACGGGAACACCGGGCACGGTCGGCTCAACCGGCGGTACGGGGGTGGCGGGCACGGTCGGCTCAACCGGCGGTACGGGGGTGGCGGGCGCGGCGGACGTGCCCGGTCGCGGCCTCGTACGGGCCGGGGCCACGGGACCCGCGGCCGGGCCGGGACCGACCCCGTCACCGTCGCCGTCGTCGCCGCCCCCGGACTCCTCTGCGACGGGGGCCGGTTCGGGGCGGATGTCCCACCAGCCGGTGCCCCGGCGGCGGTATCGCTTGACCCCGGCCGCCACCGCCCGGCCGAGGGCGGCCGACTCCGTGTCGACACCGAGGCCGGGGCCGATGATCCTGCCGCCGGGCTCGGTGTGCAGACTCCAGCAGGCTCCGGGGAACCGGCCTCCGACGAGGGCACGGGTCCGGCCCTCCGCGCACAGGGCGGCGAGCCGTTCCCGCTGGCGTCCGGCCGGGGCCCAGCAGACCAGGACCGGTGGTGGCGTCGCGGCCCCGGCCTCCCCGGAGGGCCCGGCATTCTCCAACTCGTCGAGGACCGTGTCGAGGTCGCGGCCGGGCCAGCGGGGATGGACCCCCCGGACGATCTCGACCCGGGGTCCCCTGGCCGCCAGGTCGAGCTGGGCGGCCAGGGCCTGGACGACGGCACGGACCATCCGGGTGTCGCCCTCCAGGCTGATCACCGGCGGGCCGTCGGCCCAGTCGGCGATCACGGTCGCCCCGGAGAGTCGGTCGGAACCGAGGACCAGCGGGAGAGTCGGGTCGTACGGCACGGCGGCGGGGATCTCGGACGCGGTCACCGTACGGGTACGGGGCCCGGGACTCCGCGACTCCTCGTGCCACGGCAGCCGGGCGGGCCGCGGGTCGCGTCCGGCGATCACGGCCGTGTACTCCGCCCGGTCGGCGGAGACCAGCACCACCGGTACCGAACACCCCTCACCCGCCGCCTCCCGCGCGCCGTCGACGACCCGGTCGACCCGGGCGGGTACGGCGGGATCGGCGAGGAAGGAGGTCAGGGTGCGGATCCGGCGGCGGTGCGCGGACCGGGCGCGGAACGGCTCGGTGAAGGCCCGGCGGGTCATCCGGGTCTCCCAGGCGAGACGCCGGCAGGCGGGCCGGAAGCCCCCCTGGCGGCGGATGGCCCGGATCAGCAGCCAGATCAGCGCCACCAGGGCGATGGTCAGGCCCGCGAGGACGAACGAGGACCGCTGGTCGGGCAGGGGCAGCGCGACGACGGTCGCTCCGGCGGCGGTCACGGAGTTCATCCGCGGCTCCGGGCCGCGCGGGCGATCCCGCCGGGGGGATCGGAATAGCCGGACGGGTGGGTGGGGACGGACACGGCGACCTCGGTGAGCGGCGGACGGGAACAGGAAGGGGAGAGCGCCGGGCATTCCGGGTGCGGATCGTCCGCGGCACATGGCCTCGGCCGTACGGCCCGGTGATGGCGACGCCGTTGGCGTAGAGCGGAAATTCCGTCTTCCGGTTGCCTGTTCGTCCGTCGTTCGTACTGATCGGCGGTACGGGCCGGGGCCGGCCCCGGCCCGTACCGCCACCGCCCGGGACTCAGTCGTCCCGCTCGGAACCCGACTGGCCGCGGGACTTGGCGATCCGGCGCAGCCGGTGGTGCCGCCCCGGGCCGGACTCGGAGATCGCCTCGCCGACCATCGCCCGTACCGCGTCCCGTACGCCGTGCAGCGCGTGGCCGCGCGCGGGTCCGGCCCCGGGGTCGGCGCGGAGTTCCTTCAGCAGCGCCCAGCACAGCAGCAGCATGACGACGACGAACGGCAGCGCCACCAGGATGGTCGCCGTCTGGAGGGATTCCAGTCCGCCCGCCACCAGCAGGACCGCCGCCACCGCCGCCATCAGTACGCCCCAGACGACGACCAGCCAGGTCCGGGGATGCAGGGCGCCCCGGCTGGTCAGGGATCCCATCACCAGGGACGCGGAGTCGGCGCTGGTGATGAAGTACGTCATCACCATCAGCATCGCCAGCCAGGAGGTGAGCGTTCCCAGGGGCAGCGCGTCGAGCATCGCGAACAGGGACGCCTCCTCGCCCTCCTTCAGCGCGGCCGCCATGTCGACCCGGCCGGTGGCGTCCAGCCGGATGCCGGTACCGCCCATCACACAGAACCAGACGACGGTGGCCCCGCTCGGCACGAGCAGTACCCCGATCAGGAACTCGCGGATGGTACGGCCCCGGGAGATCCGGGCGATGAACGTGCCCACGAAGGGCGCCCAGGACAGCCACCACGCCCAGTAGAAGATGGTCCAGGAGCCCAGCCACGCGCTGTCCGTGAAGGCACCGGTCCGGGTCGCCATGGTGACCAGGTCGCTGAGGTAGCCGCCGACGCTCGCCGGGATCGCGTCCAGGATGTAGACGGTCGGCCCGAGCACGAACACGAAGAGCGTCAGACCGGCCGCGAACACGATGTTCGAGGTGCTCAGCCACTTCACGCCCTTGTGGAGTCCCGTGAAGGCGGAGATGACGAAGGCCGCGGACAGGCAGACGACGATGAGCATCCGGGTGGTCGTCGAGTCGTCGACGCCCGCCGTGAGTTCGAGCCCCTTCGCGACCTGGAGGGTGCCCACTCCCAGGCTGGTGGCGGTCCCGAACACGGTCGCGAAGACCGCCAGCAGGTCGATCAGCCGACCGGTCCGGCCGTTCGCCCTGTCTTCCCCGATCAGGGGTACGAACACGGAGCTGAGCCGGTTGCCGCGGCCCTTGCGGAAGACCGCGTAGGCGAGTGCGAGGCCGGCGATGCCGTAAATGGCCCAGGGAGTGAGGGTCCAGTGGAAGAAGGAGTACGCCAGACCGGTTCCCGCCGCCGCGCCGGTACGGGGCTCCACTCCGCTGTCCGGGGGCGGTGACAGATAGTGCGCGAGGGGTTCGCCGACCCCGTAGAACATCAGCCCGATGCCCATACCGGCACTGAACATCATGGCGATCCAGGCGAGGTTGGTGAACTCCGGCTCGCTGTCGTCCCGGCCGAGCTTGACCCGGCCGAAGCGGGAGAAGGCGAGCAGGACGCAGAGGACGAGGAAGGCGTCCGCCGCGATCACGAAGAGCCAGGCGAAGTTCTCCAGCACCCAGTCCAGGGCGGAACCCGACGCGCGGTCGAAGGAGTCCTTGCCGATGGCCGCCCACGCGACGACGGCGAGGACGACCACGACGCCGACTCCCACGACCACGAAGTCGGGTGAGGGGTCCTGCCCGGCGGGGTCGCCGGATACCTCCGGTCCCTCGGGTGACCCTGGCTCTTCGATCGATTCAGTACTCATCGAGGTCACTATGGTGAGGTTCGGGGTTGATATGGGTGTGGCACGCCGGTCGCCTGCGTTTGTGAGCCTTCCCACCCTTTCGCCCGTCCGGCAACGGGCCCGGAGCACCTCCCGGGGTCAGCGGCCCACGGTGGCGGCCCGCCTGCGTCGGAGGTAGTAGGAGACCGTGACGACGGCCAGCAGCGGGCCCCAGAGGAGCAGCGGGACATAGGTGGCGGTCATGATCCAGTACTTGTCGCCGTCGGGGGCGGCCGGTGCGCCCATGTTGTCGGGGGCGTTCCAGCTGAAGGCCCCCTGGACGGTGATGAGGGTGACGGCGAGCGCGCCGAGCGACGCGGGGATCACCGCCATCGCCGTGGGGATCCGGCGTCCGCCGAGCAGGGGCACCCAGTGCGGCACCACCTCGCCCCAGGGCCGGACGAGGCCCAGCGCCAGCAGACCGAGCAGTTCCGCGAAGACGCTCAGGGCGATCAGATAGAACGAGGTGGCTCCCGGGAACTCCGAGGGGTGCAGCGCGCCCTCGCCGAAGCCCGAGTCCCAGCCGAGGGCGATGGCGATCCGCCAGAGCCCCGAGGGCAGTACCGTCAGCGCCGCCGCGGCAGCGACCGCCCGCATCGCGCGGCCCGCCGGGGGAACGACGCCCGCCGAGGGGACGGTCCGGCGGCCGGTCGGCGCGGCGGCGAGGGCCGGGGCTGCGGGGGCGGGGATCTCGCGGGTCCGGGTCGCGGTCATGGCGTAACTCCTGCTCGGAGGGGGTGTCTTGGTGGTGCCCCCAGCCTCGTCCGGCGCGCCCGGCCGGACCATCCGCCGATCGGGAGAGACCTCCGTACGAGATCCGGCTCCGACAGGCGCGGCCTCGGCCGATCGGCGGAGGGACCGGGCGCCCGGCGGGGCGGCGGAAGCCGGTCGGACCGGCCCGGCCCCTCGGCCCCCGCCGCCCCTACGGCACCCCGCCCCCGGGGGCCGCCGGACTACTCGGGGTTGGTGACGCGCGCCATCACCACCCCGGCCAGAATGAGCCCGAGGGCGACCGTACGCCCCACCGTCAGCGGGTCCTTGTGCACGATCACGCCCAGGGCGATCGCGCCGAGCGCGCCGATCCCGGTGAAGACCGCGTACGCCGTGCCCACCGGCAGCGTCTGCATCGAGCGGGAGAGCAGATAGACCGCGACGGCCATCAGCGTCAGGCAGAGCAGGGTCGGCAGCGGCCGGGTGAAGTTCTGGGTGGGCTTGATCGTCTGGGCCCAGACGATCTCGACCAGCCCGGCCAGCCCGAGCAGCAGCCAGGCCACCTCAGTACTCCCCGCCCAGCCGGCGGGCGGTGCTCAGCGCCGCCGCGTACGACTCCTCGTGCCGCTCGCGCAGATGGGCGAGCCCGGGGTCGATCCGCGAGTTGACCAGTTCGGCGTTGACGAAGACGGTGTCCTCGACGGCGAAGTGCCCGGCGAAGAAGTCCCGCAGATAGCGCTCCTGGTAGTCGAACCGCTCCTTGGGCGCGCCGGGCGAGTAGGCGCCGCCGCGCGCGGTGGCGACCACGAACCGCGCCTTCAGCGACATCCGGGGGAAGGTCACCTGGTCGAGCCACGCCTTGAGCTGCGCGGGGATCGAGTAGTTGTACATCGGTGTGGCGATCAGCACCACATCGGCGGCGGCCAGTTCGGTCAGCAGCGGTTCGACGATCCCCCAGGCCCGTCTCTGTGCGGGCGTACGGGCGGCCGACGGCAGATCGACGATCCGGGTGACGCCGTCCTCCGAGCCCTCCAGTACATGATCGCAGAGCTGGGTCCACGCCTCGTCGATGAACGGCACCGGGTCGGCGGCGAGATCGCGGTGGACGTAGGCGGCGGCGGGATGCGCCTCCCGCCAGGCGGCGGCGAAGGCGTCGCCCACCTCCCGGCTCACGGAACGGCGGCGGGCGCTGGCGTCGATATGGAGCAGTGCGGGCACGGTGATCCCCCTGTCGAAACGGACGGGTCGAGGACCCGAGAGAATGAAACGGCACGTGCCGTGCCGTTCGGGGAGATGATCGCGCCGCCCCGGCTCTTCTGTCAACGGCACGTGTCGTGCCGTTAGCATGGCCGGATGTCACCCAGTGATCCCTCCCGCGGCAGGCCGGACCGGACCGCGACGGTCCTCGAAACCACCTTGGAACTCGCCAAGGAGGAGGGTTACGCCAAGCTCAGCATCGAACGCATCGCCGCCCGCGCGGGGGTGGGCAAGCACACCATCTACCGCCGCTGGCCCTCGAAGGGCGCGGTCTTCCTGGACGCGCTGCTGTCGGCGCTCCGGACCGATCTGAGCTACCCCGACACCGGCGACATCGTCGCCGATCTGCGGACCCAGATGTCCGCGGCCCGTACGCTCCTCGGCCCCGACGCCTACGGCCCGCTGTACGCCGCCCTGGTCGGCGAGGCGCAGCACGACCCGGCGATCGCCACCGCCCTGTACGAACGCTGGCTCCAGCCCCTGACCAAGGGCACCCAGAACCGGCTCCGCGAGGCGCAGGAGCAGGGACAGCTCTCCCCCGACGCCGATCTGGACGTCGTGGTCGCCGTGCTCTACGGCCCGTTGTACTACCGGTTCCTGCTGGTACCCGGCTCCTACGACGACCGGTTCGTGGACGGCGTCCTGGAGGCGGTCTTCACGGGCCTGCGCCCGGCCCCCGAACCGACCACCGGGAAAGGGAATTCATCTTCCACTTGAATCTTCGATAGAGCATCGGCCGCGGAATGCGCAAAACCTTCCGGCGCGCGCCGCCCGTGAGGTTCTTCACCGGGTCCGCCGATTGATCAGATCTTGAATTACGGGATAACTTCCCCGTGGCGCCGCCCGATCGGTACAGCGGCCCCGGAATTGCCTTCGAGACTTCCGGTCGGGGCCGAAATCAAAGGGACTCCGCGCACGGTCCGATCCGGCCGCAGGAGAACCGAGGTGCCGGTTCGCCCTCCCCCGAGGGCGCTTCTCCCCGCCCGATGTGGAAGGTGATTCCGTGGCTCCGCAACGCCAAACCGTCGTACGCAATCTCTGGGCCTCGCCCGCGATGTTCGTCTACGCGGCCGGAATCGTCTTCATCCTGGACCGCGAGCGGGACCACGGGCGGCTCGGCTGGGGTCTCTACCTGGCCGGCTGGCTGCCGCCGCTGATCGCGCTCGTCTGGTGCGCGGCCCGTCAGGAGAATCCCGGTATCGGCGGACTCTTCGCCCTGACCGTCTTACTCTCCTTCGGTCTGCTGTTCTGGCTGAATAATGGCTGACGCGATTCACGCCGAAGGACTGACCTGGAAACCCCGGGGCAAGACGATTGTGGACGATGTCCGGATGACCGTGCCCGCCGGAGCGGTGACCGGATTCCTCGGGGCCAATGGCGCCGGAAAGACGACGACCCTGCGGCTGATGCTGGGGCTGATCTCCGGGGGCGGCCGGACGACCTATTTCGGGCAGCCGCTGGAGCACTGGCGGGATCCGGCCCGCGTCGTCGGTGCCGTCATGGGCGGGGTCGCCGGACATCCCCGGCATTCGCTCGCCGCGCATCTGCGGATGGTCGCCGCGGGCGCCGGGCCGCCGGGTGACCGAGGTCCTGGAGTCGGTCGGACTGGCCGATACCGCGGCCACGGCACTCGACGACCTCTCCCTCGGGATGGCGCAGCGCGCCGGGATCGCCCAGGCCCTGCTCGGCGATCCGCCGGTACTGATCCTGGACGAGCCCGCCAACGGGCTCGATCCGCATTCGATCCGCTGGCTGCGCGACACGGTCCGGCGGCTGGCGGCCGAGGGGAAGGCGGTCCTGGTCTCCAGCCATCTCCTGGCCGAGATGCAGCACATGGCGGACCATGTGGTCGTGCTGGGCCGTGTCTTCAGAATGGCGCCGTCCGCCCGTAGGGCGGGGCCCGCGGCGTCCGGTGCGTGCAGTCGCAAGGCGGAGGGTTTCCCTCGTACTGGACGTACTTGGGAAATCCCGACAACGCGGCGAATGCGCGTGCCGGGCGTCGCGGGCCAGGCGCAATTTTGACGACACGGCCCAGCCGGGGGCGGGTGGTGGCCAGGACCTCGGTGGAGGATCTGGCCCGGTTCGGCGGTGAGATCGTCTTCCAGAGCCCGCGGGCGGCCGAGCTGGCGGAGCCCGTACGGCGGCTCGACGGCACGTTCACGCCCGGTACGGACGGGCGGGTCCGGATCCGGGGCGTCTCCCGCTTCCTGGTCGGCGATCTGGCGGCCGACCGGGGTATCCCCGTCCACTGGCTCGACGAACGGCCGCCGTCCCTGGAGGACTTCTATCTGTCGGTGGCCGAGGAGGAGTTCCCGATCCCATGAACGCCGTCGCTTTCGGCCCGGCCGCCGGTACGCCGGTCTCCCGGGCCACCGCGTTGCGCCGGGCGGTCCGCTACCACTGGTGCCATCTGGCCGCCCTGCGCTCCACCTGGATCCTGCTGGGTGTCGTCGCCGCCTTCGGCCTGCTGGCGGGCGCGGGCACGCCCCTGGAAGTCGGGGACGGCGAGGCGCCGGACGTCTGGGCGGTGGTGACGGGTATTCAGCTGGACGCGGTAGCCCTCCAGCTCCCGCTATCCGCGCTGCTTCTGCTGCCGCTGGCGACGGGCCCGGTGGCGACCGAGTTCGGCCGCGGCGCGGCCAGGACGACCTGGCTGACCCTGGCCGACCGGCGCACCGCCTATCAGGCGAAACTCCTGCTGGGCGCGGCGATCGGGGCCGTCACCGCACTCGGCGGCGCGCTGCTGACCGGGCTGACCGGCATGGTCGCTCTGGCCGTCGGCGGGTACGGCCAGCCCGACTGGGGCCGGGTCGTTCCGGGCGTCCTCGGCTACGTCCTCTTCATGGCCTGCTGGCCGGTGATCGCCACGGCCACCGCCGTTCTGGTCCGCAACCGGGTGGCGACGGCGCTGCTGCTGGTGCTCTGGCCGCTGATCGGCGAACGGCTCGCGGGGCTGCTGCTCCGGCTGGTCCCCGGCCTGGGCGGCGCCACCGACTGGCTCCCCTTCGCGGCGGGCCGGGCCGCCCTGGCGGCGGGCTCGCATCACCAGTCCGAGGACGGCCGGGCCATGACCGACGCCCTGGTCGGCAGCGACCTCTCCCCCGCCGCGGGGGCCGCCGTCCTCCTCGCCTTCACCGCCGTGACGGCGTATGCGGGTCTGCGGGCGTATCGGGCGCGTGACGGCGGCTGATCTCCCGCCCGCGCCCCACGGGGTGACGTGGTGTCAGTCCCGGGGGCGGACGGCCCGGAGCGGCCTGAGGGGTTCTCCGCCGGGGGCGGGCGCGGCACCGAGTACGCCCCGGGCCCGGAGGTCGTCGAGCGGGATCTCGGGCCGGTAGAACGGCCCTTCGTCGGATTCCGGGGCCTCGGCGGGGGCGGGCGGCCGCCCGGGGCCGGGCTCCCGGTCCCGGCCCGGGCCCTCCTGGTGCTGTCGCGGTACGGGTCCGGAGCCGAGGGTCCTGCGACGGATCGTCATGGCAGTGGATCGTACGGGCATCCGCCCCCGACGCACGACGGCCGCGGCGCGGATCTCCGGCGTACGGTCGCGTCCGCTCCCCCGCGCCGCCCGCCCGGCCGGTGGGGGAACCCTGTCGGGCCCGGCCGCGTCCCACCGGCGGGCCGGATCGCCGTACCGACATCGGAGGCCGTATGCGCGGGGGAAGTGCACCGCCCGTAGTCGCCCTGCTGGGTCTGGTCCTGCTGGTCGTCAGCGGTCCGGCGGCCGGGCCGGATTCCGGTTCCGGTCCCGGTCCCGGTTCCGATCAGGAACCGGTGGCCGAGGAGCTGGAGCGGGCCCGGCGGACCGCGGCGGCCTGGGACGGTTCGGCCGCCGCCGAGGCGTGGCGTACCGGGTTCCATCTCCTGGACGTCCTGGTCCGGCCGCCGGACGGCGGCTTCCTGAGCCCGGACGACGAACGCGCCTTCCGGAGCGGGAACTTCGTCCTGCGGGGCACGCTGCCGGACGCCGTGCCCCGGGACGGCCGGGTGGAGTGGGCCGGGGGCGCGTCGCTGCCGCGGCCGGTGGCGGGCGCGGAGGAGACGTTCCGGGCGCTCTCCGCCGGGGCGGGAGCCGATCGGCCGCTGGTGGTGACCGGTGCGCGGCCGGGCCGGATGGCCGTCGCCACCAGCCGGGGCCCCGCGACGGTTCCGGCGTGGCTGTTCACCCTCAAGGGGTATGCCGCTCCCGTGCCGCGAGTCGCCGTCTCACCGTCGGCACTCCCTCCGGCGCCCGTCGCGCCGACTCCCGGGGCGCCGGTACGCGCGCTCCGCGGACTGGCGGAGATCTCGGCCGACGGGCGGGTGCTGACCGTGGTCGCCCCGCACGGGGCGTGCGACGACGGTCCGGTCGTCGGAGTGCTGGAAACCCCGGACAGTGTGGTGCTGACGGCCGGGGTCGCGGGCGCGGAGCACGACGGTGCCTGTACGAAGCAACTGCTGCTGCGGGAGGTGTCGGTGGAGTTGGCCCGGCCGGTGGGCGGTCGAGTGCCGCTCGACGCGCACACCGGCCGGGCCGTGCCCCACGAGGCGGTCCGTGTCCCGGCGCCGGGCCGGGACCGAACCGGAGCACTCCCCGGTCCTCCTCTTCCGATGGAGGACCTCGGCCCGACCTCCGCCCTGACACGGAGGTAGGACCGATCGGGTCCGCCGGTCGCGGCGGGGGCCGAAGCACCCCCTGCCGGTGTCCCCGGGGTGCCTCGGGCACCCCGCCGCGACCGCCGGATTCCGGCCCGGCCCCGTCGGTGTGGGGCCGGGTGGCTCGTTCCGGCGCCGGTCAGCCGCCGAAGTAGGCGTCGTACACGGTGACGCTCGCCTTTCCGCCGCTCAGGTCGGTGACTTCGGCACGCAGGGCCGCCGACTTGCCCTTGGCGGGGTTCGCGATGGTGGTCTTCCCCTGGGTGACGGGCGCGTTGTGCCAGGTCGCGCCGTTGTCGTAGGAGACGGAGACCGTGAGGGACGCCAGGCCCCGGCCGGCCGCCGGGCCCTGGACGGTGACGGGGAAGGTCGCCGTACGGTTCGCCGGGACGGTGCCGTCCGGGGCGACCCGGGCGCCGAACCGTACCGTGGACAGCGGGGTGCGCGTCTCGGCGTCCGTGGCCGGCCGGGCGGCGCGGAAGGTCCACGACGCGTCGATCCGGGTACCGACCGCCGAGACGGCCGGGTCGCGGACGGCCGAGGTGGCCAGGGTGTACTCGGCGTCCTCGGGGCCGACGGCGTACCACTGCCAGCCCTCCAGACCGTCCTCCTTCTCACCGATCTTGGTGGTGCCGCGGTGCAGGGTGGTCGTCGCCGAGGTGTAGGCGGAGCGGCCCGCGTTGCCCCGGCCGTCGGAGAAGAGGGGTACGGAGGCCCGGATCCGGTCGCCCTGCCGGAAGACCCCGGTCGCGGCGTCGACGAGGGGGCCGTGGACGGCGAGGCCGAACTTCAGCCGGTGGGTGGTGCCCGGCCGGAACTCCCGCTCCGGGGAGGTGTAGCGGATCTCGTCCCAGCCCCGGGCGTCGTGCTGGACGGCGGCGAGGGACCAGCGGTTGGGTCCGCCGTCCGAGGCCAGATAGTGGGTGCGGGTGCCGGGCAGGGCGAACGGGTACTCGGAGCCGAAGTCGTTCTTGCTCAGCCGGCCCGTCGCCGTGGTGTGCCCGGTCCTGCCGGGGACGGAGGAGGTGACGTCCGTGGTGACCCGGGCGAAGTCGGCGGCTCCGAACTTCTTGGTGTAGCCGGTGAACAGCCGCTTCACCGAACCTCCGGCGACGACGCCGTACGAGGTCGACGCGTCGCGTTCCCACTGGGCGTGCAGGGTCTCTTTCAGCTCGACGCCGGTGGGCAGGTCCGGGCCGAGCTGGGCCGTGCGGAAGCCCGCGAAGCTGGTGGAGGCGTGGTCTCCGAATTCGATGGACCGGTCCCCGATTCCGGCGTAGACCTGCGCCGACGCCCCGGTCATCCGGGCCGCGGGGTCGGGGACGGTGATCTCGACGGGCTTGGTGGTACGGGCGTCGATGGTGAGGGACGTGTCCTTCGTCAGCGGCAGCTTGGGGTGGACCAGGCGGTCCGTGGCGCCCTCCGGGTTCGAGGCGCCGGCGAAGAGCGCGTAGTCGCCCTTGGGCAGCCGGAGCTTCTCGGTGCCGGTGGCGCTGCCCTCAAGGGTCTCGTCGGCGTCGCCCGCGCCGGAGATCTGCCGGAGGTAGGTGTAGAACTCGGTCCCGGGCCGTCCGTCGCGGCCCACGAAGTCGAGGGTGAGATCGTACGATTCGACCTCGCGCTCCACTGCGGCCGTGGACCGTACGGTCCGGCCGCCGCCGGTCGCGGTGACGACGGCGGTGTAGGTGCCGTTGTTGTCGCCGCCGATCCGGGTGTCCGCCGTCAGCGGCACGGTGGCGGTTCCGCCCGCGGGGACGGTGATCCGGTTCGTACCGAGGGCGAAGAAGCCCGCGGGGGCGGCGGCGCCGCGCGGGTCGAGCGCCGTCACCGCCAGGTCCAGGGCGACCTCGGCGGTGCCGAGGTTGCGGTACGTGATCGCCTTGGTGACGGGCCGGTCGTCGGTGTGCGGCCAGCTCTGGAGGCCGAAGGAGACGGTGTTCTCGTCGGCGACCACGCTCTGCGCCAGGGCGCGTTCGACGTCGACCCGGCCGGTGCCCTGCTGGAAGACGGTGTGCCCGCCGTCGACGGCGGAGGCGGTCAGGGCCGCTTTCAGCCGCTCGCCCGACCAGTCGGGGTGGCGCTGCTTGAGGAGGGCGGCGGCGCCCGCGACGTGCGGGGCGGCCATCGACGTACCGCCGATGGTGAAGTAGCCGGGCGGGTTCTCGCCGACCTGCCGGGCGATGTCGCTGCCGGGCGCGGAGGCGGCCGTGATGCCCACTCCGGGCGCGGTGACATCGGGTTTGACCGTGCCGTCGTGCAACGGTCCGACGCTGGAGAAGTGGGCCATCTTGTCGGTGTCGTCCACGGCGCCGACGGTGAGGGCGGCGGCGGCGCTGCCCGGGGAGCCGACGGTACCGGGGGTGGGGCCGTCGTTGCCCGCGGAGACGGTGAAGAGGACGCCCTTCTCCTTCGACACCCGGTTGACATGGGCTTCCAGGGGGTCGGTCTCGGGCCCGCCGGGGGTGCCGAAGCTCATGCTGATGATGTCGGCGCCCTGCGCGACGGCCCAGTCGACGGCGGCGATGGTCCCGGACTCCATCCCGAAGTCGCCCATCACCTTGCCGTTGAGGAGCTTGGCGCCGGGGGCGACGCCCTTGTACGTACCGCCGGACTTGGCGCCGGTCCCGGCGATGGTCGAGGCGATGTGCGTACCGTGGCCGTTGGTGTCCCTGGTGTCGGCGGCCGAGGTGAAGTTGGCCGCGCCGACCACCTGGGCGGCGAGATCGGGGTGGGTGTCGTCGATACCGCTGTCCAGGACCGCGACGGTGACGCCCCGGCCGTCGTATCCGGCCTGCCACGCCTTGGGGGCGCCGATCCGGCCGACACTGGTGTCGAGGGCGGGGGTGTGGACGGCGTCCAGCCAGACCCGTTCGATGCCGGGGGCGGCCGTGGCGGCGGACCGGGCTCCGGCCCCGCCCGCTCCGGCTCCGGTGAGGGCGGCCCACAGTCCGCCCGGATCGCTCCGGAGAACGGTGACGGCGTCCGCGCCGATCGACGGCAGGGCACGGGCGACCTTCGCGTCGGTACGGACCCCCTGACGGGCCCCGGCCGCCGACGCCCCGGGCGCGTACTCGACCATCACTTTCAGGCCGTCCCGGTAGGCCCGCAGGCTCTCGGGGCCGCTGAGCCGGGTGATGTCGAAGAGCCGCCGGTCGAGGACGCCCCGGGCGATCAGCCGCTGGGCGTCGGCCGGGACGGCGTAGACCCGGCCCCGCTCGGTCGAGGTCCGTACGGCGATCTTCTCCCGGCCCTCGCCGCGCTCGACGGCGGCGACCCGGCCCCGGGCGTCCACCCCGACCCGGTCTCCGGTGATCAGGGTGACCCATCGCAGTCCGGACCGGGTGTCGTCGCCGGTCCGCCCGGTGCCACCGGTTTCGGAACGGCCGGTTCCGCCCGGTGCGGCGCTGTCGGCGAAGGCGATCGGACCGGTCGTTCCGGCCATCAGCGCCGTCGCCACCAGGACGGTGGCGACGGCCGTCGCCCCGCGTCCCGGATGTTTTCTGGAGATCAACTCGACTCCCTGTTCGGCGGGGTCGGGGGGGTGAGGTAGCGGGAGCGGCCCCGCTGCCCGCTCCCGGCGGGGAAGAGAAGGGTTGGCCGGATGACGTTGCCGCCACCGTCCCGGATGGCCGGAACTCGCCGTTGGTCGTGGCGAGTTCCCCGGCCGGAGCCGAAGCGGGGCCGATCGGCGGGCGCCGTCGCCGTACGGAGACCATCCGGGGCTCCGTACCGCCGTACCGGATCCGTCCGGCGGGCCGTCAGTTCTCGTCCTCCGCCGCGCGGTCGGGGAACACGGGGGTCAGTGCGCCGCCGCCGACCGCCCGGAGGCACGCGCGGCCCGGTGCGGCGGGCCCAGCGGGGCGACGGGGACCACGACGTACCCCGAGCGGTCCGGATAGATCACCGAAGTCCGATGGTTATCGGCCACGGTCCCCGTCCACAGATCGACCCGGGGCCACTGTTCCTGCCGGGTGACCGGCGGCTCTTTCTCGGAGACCGCCGACGCCGACGGAATCGGGGCGGTCAAGGTCGTGCCGAGCACGATCAGGGGCAGCAGGAGGAGCGTTCTCCCGCTCGGAGCACCGGTGCGTCTCACGCGTGTCCCACCTTTCGGTGTATGGGGGGGGCGGACCACGGCATACGCGGACGGCCCCGGACCTTTCGACCGGGCCGCGCGCCGCCGGAGCCGTTTCACCCTGGGGTGAGGAACCTGTGGGGCGTTGAGAGTTCATCACCGGACCCGCCACCCCGACCAGGCGGAACCACCGGCAGAAGTACGGTCCGCGATACTTCTGCCGGAGACATCGCGTCCCAGCGGGGGTGACCACCAGGGGGAGCCGGAGCATGACCAGTACGACGCCCAACGAGTTCGGACGGCTGCTGCGCGAACTGCGGGCCGACGCCGGACTCAGCCAGGAGCGGCTGGCCCACGGCGCGGGGGTGAGCGTCCGGGCCCTGGCCGACCTCGAACGCGGCCGGACCACGGGACCGCAGCGCCGTACGGTCGAGGCGCTGGCCGCCGCCCTCGGACTGACCGCGGACCTGGCCCGGTCCCTGGAGGCGGCGGCGGCCCCCGGCCGGCGCCGGGTCCGCCCGCCCGCCGACCCGGCGGAGACGGGCATCCTGTCCCTGCCGAGGGACACCTACGACTTCACCGCCCGCGCCGCGCCCCTGGCGGCCATCGCCGCCCTGGCCGAGGTCGCCGAACCCGCCCACCCGCCCCTGGTCGTCGTCACCGGCTCACCCGGACTCGGCAAGACGGCCTTCGCGGTCCACGCGGCGCACCGGCTCTCACCCGGCTTCCCCGACGGGCAGTTCTGTCTCGACCTGCGCGGCATGGACCCGGAGCCGACCACTCCGGGCGACGCGCTGGCCCGGCTGCTCCGGGTCCTCGGGGTGGCCGCCCGGTCCCTGCCGCGCGACCCGGACGACCGGGCCGGGCTGTTCCGCTCCCTGGTCGCCGACCGCCGGCTGCTGCTGGTCCTCGACAACGCCGTCGACGAGGAGCAGGTACGGCCCCTGCTGCCGGGCTCCGGCGCCTCCCTCACCATCGTCACCAGCCGCGCCGCCCTCACCGGCCTGGAGGCGGCCCACCGCGCCGAACTCCCCCTGCTGCGGCGCGAGGAGGCGGTGGCCCTGCTCACCCGGATCGTCGGCGCCGAACGCGTCGCCCGGGAGGCACAGGCCGCCCGGGACCTCGCCGAACTCTGCGGACGGCTGCCGCTGGCCCTGCGGATCGCCGGTCAGCGGCTGGCGGCCCGGCCCGGGGAGAGCCTCGCCAAGCTCGTCACCCGGCTCGGCCGGGAGGCCCGCAGACTGGACACCCTCCAGACCGGCGACCTGGGCGTACGGGCCGCCTTCGAGCTCTCGTACCAGCAGTTGGAACCGTCCGACCGGCTGCTGCTGCGGCGCTCCGCGCTCTCCGCGGGCGATATCAGCCCCGAGACCGCGGCCCTGCTCGCGGACATCCCGGCCCGGGACGCCGAACTCCGGCTCGAACGGCTCGCCGACCGCGGACTGCTCCAGGCCGACGGGGCGGCCGAGCGCTACCGCTTCCACGATCTGCTCCGGCTCTTCGCCGCCGAACGCGTGGCCGCCGAGGACGACCCGGCGGTCCGGTCGGCCGCCCTGGACCGGACCGCCCGCTGGATGCTGGCCCGCGCGACCGGCGCCGGACTCCACTTCGACGCGGAACACCACGACCGGCCCACGGGCGATCCCGACCCGGCCACCGCCCCGGCCGGGCGCGACGAGGCCAGGGCCTGGCTGGAGGCGGAGCGGGAGCAGTGGCTGGCGGCGCTGCGGCACGGCCGTACCGAAGGCTGGCACCGGCTCGTGGTGGACACCGCCGAGGCGATGCACTGGTTCTCCGACCTCACCCAGCACTGGGAGCAGTGGGTGGAGGTCTTCCGCTGCTCCGCCGAGGCCGCCCGGGCCCTGGGCAGTCCGCGCGAGGAGGCCACCCATCTCAACTATCTGGCCTGGTCCTACAGCATCTGCGCGCACGATCCGCATGCCGCCCTGGACACCGCGCGGGTGGCCCTGGCCACGGCCCGGGCCTGCGGCGATCCGCTCCAGACGGGCTGGGCGCTGGGCTACGGCTCGGGGGCGCTGCGCCGGATCGGGCGGACGGAGGAGGCCATCACCTGGCTCCGCGAGGCGGCCGAGTGCCATCGGCCCAATACCTCGGCCGACGGCCGGCTGGCCCTGCTGAGCTGCCTCAACACCCTCGGTGAGACCCTGCGCGAGTACGGGGATCCGGAGCAGGCCCTCGACATCCATCTGCGCAGCCTGGCCATCTGCCGGGAGGGCATCCCCGGCCCGGCGACCATTCTGGGCATGTACCGGGCCGCCGCCCTGCGGCATCTCGGCAACGACTACTCGGCGCTCGGCCGGTGGCGGGAGGCCGAGGCATCGCTGCGCGAGGCGCTGGCGGTCTTCGAAGCGGCGGACATGCCGTCGTGGAGCGGGCCCGCCCAGCTCGAACTCGGGCGGGTACTGCGGCGGCTGGGCCAGGAGGAGGAGGCCCGTACGGCGCTGACCAGCGCCCTGCGGACCTTCACCGAGCACCACCATCCGCGCCGGGCCGAGGCCGCGGCGGAGCTGCGCGCCGCCGGTGTCCCCGCGATCGGGATCCGGGCCGCCGAGCTTCCGGCGGCCGACGGCGGCCCGCACTCCTGACGCGGAGACCGGGCCGGCGGAGTGTCGCGCCGCCGGCCCGGGGGTGGATCCGTAAACCTCCGTCCGCTCCTTCGCGCGAGGTCGACTGACTCGTGCCATCGGCCATGGGTCAACGATCCGTCAGCGGCTCCGGATCCCTCGCGGGTTCCACCGCGCCCTGCGCGGGCACGGCCGGAACACCCTCGGCGGCGGGGGTGTTGCGCCCCTCCACCACGACCGCGGACTCCAGCGGGGAGGCGATCTCCTGCCCCTTGCTGCGGGACGCCCAGTCGCGGATGCCGATCAGCACCATCACGAAGAAGATCGCGTAGACGATCCCGGAGAAGTACAGCTCCGAGTGGATGGCCAGCGGCACCCCGACCAGGTCGACGGCGAGCCAGGCGAACCAGAACTCCACATACCGCCGGGCCTGGGTGTACATCGCGAGGATCGAGCCGACGAAGATCCAGGCGTCGGCCAGCACCATCCACCAGGGGGCGCCCGGGTAGAAGGACGCGTCGGTCGACTTCAGCAGCGCGGCGAAGGCGATGGTCCCGGCGACCATCGCGACCAGCAGCAGGGACCGCTCACGCCAGGACGCCCAGCGGACGTTGATGGCGCCTTCCCTCTCCCGGCTGCGCTTCCACGTCGCCCAGCCCCAGGAGGCCGATGCTATGATCACAACCTGCCGGGCGGCGTTTCCTCCGAGGTCCACATTGAGGCTGGCGATCAGCAGCAGCACCGATCCCAGGATCTGCACCGGCCAGGCGATAAGCAGTCTTCGCAGCGCCAGCCACACGGTGGCGAGCGCGAGGATGTTGCCGAGGAAGTCGGACCAGTAGACGTCCAGGCCGAAGAAGCTGAATTGCTCGTTCAACCACTGGAATGCACTCATTACTCACACCTTTGTTCGTTCTGAGCAAGGCTGGTGTGGGGGGGGTGTGGCCCGGACGGGCCGTCAAGTGGGCGGGGAGCCCGGCGGTGCGCGCCGGGTCCCCGCGGAGAAGTGCCCCGGTCTCAGGCCGAGGCGGACTTGCGGGCGGTACGCCCCGAGGCGGCGAGCGCCTCGGCGCGGACCCGGCGGCCGTGGCCGGAGGCGAGCAGGGCCTCCGACCGCAGGACGTCCCGGCGGGCGGCGCGTACCAGCTCGCCGGACGAGGCGAACTTCACCGTGTCCCTGATCCGGGCCACGAACCACAGTCCGACGCGTTCTCCGTAGAACTCGTCCGACATGTCGTGGCAGTAGACCTCCAGATGGACTTCCTCGGTGTCGACGAAGGTGGGGTTCGACCCGATGCTGATGGTGCCGGGGTGGACCAGGCCGGTGGCCGGGCGGACGACCCAGCCGCTGTAGATCGCGGGCGGCGGGATCCGGGTACCGGGGTCGGCCGCGATGTTGGCGGTGGGGAAGCCGAGCCCGCGGCCCCGGCCCGCGCCCCGGACCACCGTGCCGGTGAGCCGGGTGCGCACCGTCGGTTCCTCAGCCATGGGGGATGAGCTCGCGGAACTGGCTGGTGTGGAAGACCAGGGGCTCCACACCGGTGAACAACTCGGCCGTCAGCAGCTCCATCAGCACGATCTCGTGGTCGCCGCCGTCGTGGACGGCGCTGACCCGGGCCGTCAGCCAGAGCGCGGCGTCGTCGATCAGTACGGCGCCCTCGGGCGACGGCCGCCAGGTGACGCCGTCGAAGCGGTCGCCGTCCCGGGACGCCAGCTTCCGGCAGAGCGCGCCCTGGCCGTGGCTGAGCACGCTCAGCCCCAGGACGGGCGCCTCCGCGAGCCGGGGCCAGGTGGCCGAGGTACGGGCCACGCTGACCGCGACCATCGGCGGCTGGAGCGAGATCGAGACGAAGGAGCTGGCGGCGAAGCCGACGGGCTCGGTTCCGCGCAGCGCGCAGATCGCGACGACGCCGGTCGGGTAGGCCCCGAACGCCCGTCGCAGCGTCCCGGCGTCCAGCTCCGCCGACCCGGCGGGCCCGGGCGGCTGGTGGGCAGACGTGACCATGGTCTTCGACATCCTCTCGGCTCGATCCGTACGCGGTTCAGTGGTGGCGGTGGCGGGCCGCGGGGTGGCTGCCGGGCAGCGCGCTGTCGCCCGCCCCGGTGAGCCGCTCGCGCAGGCTCTCGCCGTCGGTGTACTCGCCGCGGAAGACACCGCGGGACCGCAGGATCGGCAGGACCGACTCCACGAAGTCCGTGGTGGAGGTGGGCTGGATGGTCGGCGAGAGCAGGAAGCCGTCCAGGTCGGCGCCCTCGGCGAGGGCGCAGATCTCGTCGGCGATCTCCTCGGCGGTGCCGACGACGGGGCGGGCGCCGACGCCGTGGGTGTGCCAGTCGGCGAGGACGTCGCCGACGGTCTGCCCGGCGAACCGGGCCACCTGGGTCTGCGACAGCTCGGTGGAGAGTTCCGTCATCGGGGTCTCGGGGGCGTAGGACGAGAGGTCGAGCCCGGTGAACATGGCGTAGCTGGCGACGGTCACCTCGGCGCGCTGGGCGTCGAGGATCCGCTGGTAGCGGCGCTCGGCGTCGGCCGTGGTGGCGCCGATGACACAGGAGAAGGCCGACATCACCTTGACGTCGTCGGCGGCCCGGCCCGCCTTGACGGCCTCCTCGCGGATGGCGGTGGTGTGTCCGGCGAGTTGGGCGACCGAGCCGCTGCCGACGAACATGCACTCGCCGTGCCGGCCGCCGACCCGGCGGCCCGCGGGCGAGGCACCGGCCTGGAAGAGGACCGGGGTGCCCTGCGGGGAGCGGGCGGTGTTGCCGTACCCCTCGGAGCGGAAGAACGGGCCCTTGTGGCTGACGAGGTGGACCTTGGCGGGGTCGGCGAACCGGCCCTCCTTGTCCTTCTCCAGGGCGTCCGGCTCCCAGGCGCCCTCCCAGTACTTGTAGACCAGCTCCAGGAAGTCCTCGGCCATCCGGTAGCGGTCGTCGTGGGCGACCATGTCCATCCCGAACGCCTTGACCGCGGTGTCGGCCGTTCCGGTCGTCACGATGTTCCAGCCGATCCGGCCGCCGGAGAGCTGGTCCAGGGTGGCCAGCCGGCGGGCGAAGGCGTACGGCGGCTCCACCAGCACCGAGCCCGTCATCACCAGGCCCAGGTTGGTGGTGGTGGAGAGCAGCGCCGACGCCACCACTATCGGGTCGAGCCGCGGCAGGTCGAGGGTCTCCTCGGTGGCGATGGCCGGGCGGGTCCCGTCGATCTCCGACCAGCCCCAGGCGTCCGCGAGGAACAGGAAGTCCAGCTTGGCGTCCTCGCACACGGCGGCGAGGTCGCGCCAGTACTGGAGCGTGTCGAAGAGGTGCCGCTCACTGTCCGGGTGGCGCCAGGTGGCGGTGCCGCTCGCGTTGGTCTGGGCGTTCTCGAAGAGGCCGATCTTCAGGTTCCGCATGGTGGTTCTCCGTAGTGCTGGTGGGCGACCGGGGGAGGTCAGGAAGCAGAGGTGACCGCGAGGGGGTCGAGCTGGCCGGCGTACGGCATCGAGGTCTGGGCGCCGAGACCGGTGGTCGCGTACGACGCCGCGCGCACCGCCCGCGCGACGGCCGCCGGGAGGGCGGCGCCGCGGCCGAGGGAGTCGGCGAGGGCGCCGCAGAAGGTGTCGCCGGCGCCCACGGTGTCCACGGCGTCGACCGAGGGGGCGGGGATGTGCAGGGTGTCCGGACTGCCCGCCTCCTTCAGTACGGCTCCGTCCGCGCCGAGCGTGACGACCACGGCCCGGCACGGCAGATCGGCACGGACCAGCAGGTCACGGGCCTCGTCCACGGTGGCGGGCGGGTCCGTGTCGAGCAGTGCGGCCAGTTCGACGCGGTTGGGTACGAGGACGTCGACGGCGGCCAGGATCCGGGCGTCGACGGCCCGGGCCGGGGCGGGGTTGAGGACCACCACCCCGCCCTGCTCATGGGCGCGGAGCACGGCCAGCTCGACCACCTCGGGGGCGATCTCGTGCTGGACGAGGACGATCTCGCCCGGGGCGCGTACCAGCCGGTCCGGCAGGTCCCCGGCGCCGAGTTCGGCGTTGGCGCCCGGGTTGACGACGATGGTGTTCTCCCCCTCGTCGTCGACGACCACGGCGGCGATCCCGGTGGTGGACCGCTCCCGGGCCCGGACGGCGTCCAGGTCCACGCCCTCGGCCGCCAGGGCGTCGAGGATGGCGGCCGCGTCCGTGCCGACCCCGGCGACCAGTCGCACCCGTGATCCGAGCCGGGCGGCGGCGACGGCCTGGTTGGCGCCCTTGCCGCCGACCCCCTCCACGAAGCGCCGCGCGAGCACGGTCTCACCCGGCTTCGGCAGATCCTCGACGGTCAGCACGAAGTCGCGGTTCACCGAACCGACGACGGTGATGGGCGACATGTGAACTCCTTGGGAGATCGATTTCCGACATGCTGTACCAGGGTTCCGGAACCGTCAAGTACCCTCTTGCTTCCCGATCGCCCCGCCGCCGTGGCGCATCCCCGCCCGACCGACCGAGAAGGATCACCACGTGACAGCGCCCCGACTCATCGACGTGGCCGAGGCCGCCGGGGTCTCCCGCGCCACCGCGTCACGGGTACTCGCCGGTACCCAGCGGAATGTCGATCCGGAACTGGCCCGCCGGGTCGAACAGGCGGCACAGCGGCTGGGCTACCAGCCCAACCACTCCGCCCGCGCCCTGCGCACCGGCGCGACCGGAACCATCGGCGTGGTGGTCCCCACACTCGCCAACCCGTACTTCGTCCAGCTCGCCGACGCCATCGCCCAGCGGGTCCGGGCGGCGGGCGGCACCCTGGTGGTCACCGACGCGGCCAACGACACCACGATCGAGGCCGAGCAGATCGAGACCCTGCTCGGCGGCCGGGTCGACGGCCTCTTCGTGGTCCCGGTCTCGGCCGACGGCTCGGGCCCGGCCATCCGGGACGCCGCCGGACGGCGCCCCGTGGTCCTCTTCGACCGCTGGGCCAAGGACTCGGGCACGGTCGCGGTCACCCTCGACAACGCCTCGGCGGTCCGGCTCCTGGTCGACCACCTGGAGGGCATCGGCCGCCACCGGATCGCCCTCGTCGCCGACCAGGCCTCGTCATCGGGCGCCGAACGCGTGGCGGCCTTCGCCGACTCCCAGGGCCCCGACGCCACCACCATCCTGCTCCCCGGCTTCAGCACCGACGGCGGCCGGACGGCGGCCCGCCGGATCATCGAACAGCGGGACCGGATCGACGCGGTGGTCTGCGGGGCGGACGTCCTCGCGGTCGGCCTGGTGAGCACCCTGCACCGCTCGTCGGTCGCGGTCCCCCGCCAGATCGCGGTCACCGGCTTCGACGACACGGAGATGCTCAAACTCCTCGACCCGCCGATCACCTCCATCCGCCACCCTCTCGCCGCGATGGCCGAACGCGGCCTGACGCTCCTTCAGGCCCCGGTCAGGGAAAGGGCGGAGCGGATCGAGAGGTTCGCGCCGGAACTGGTGGTCAGGGCGTCGACGGACGAGAGCTGACACCCCGTCACAGACGCCGGACCCGGCCGGACGTCCACCTGAAAAACCGCCGCCCCTTCGCCCCGGACATCCAGGGCGAAGGGGCGGCGGTCCTGCTTCGAGCGTCGGCCGTCAGGCGTCCGGGCCTGCGGCATCGGCCGCGGCCTCGGCATCACGACGGGCCTTGAGGCGCTTGGACTCCTCACGGACCTCCGACTGGGTGGCGCGCTCGCGGACCAGCCACTCCGGGGGGTTCTCCTTGAGGGCCTCGATCTGGTCCGTGGTGAGCGGCTCCGTGATCCCGCCGCGGGCGAGACCGGAGATCGAGGTACCGAGCCGGGCCGCGACCACCGGACGGGGGTGCGGGCCGTTCTTGCGCAGCTCGCGCAGCCAGGCGGGCGGGTCGGTCTGGAGCGCGTTCAGTTCGTCGCGGGTCACGACCCCCTCACGGAACTCCGCGGGGGTGGCTTCGAGGTACACACCCAGCTTCTTCGCCGCCGTGGCGGGCTTCATGGACTGGGTGCTGCGGTGCGACGTCATGAGGCCAAGGATATCGAGTGCGCCCGGCGAATCCGACCACGCACGGTAATCTGGGCCCGTGACAGCCCCCGATCCCACCCCCGCGTCCCCCGGTTTCCGGCTCGCCTACGTACCCGGCGCGACCCCGGCGAAATGGGCCCGGATCTGGCGGGAGCGGCTGCCGGACATCCCGCTGGAACTGCTCCAGACCCCGGTCGCCGAGGCTCCCGGCCTGCTCCGCGACGGCGGCGCGGACGCCGGGCTGGTCCGGCTGCCGGTGGACCGTACGGTCTTCAGCGCCATCCCCCTCTACACCGAGACCACCGTGGTGATCGTCCCCAAGGACCACCTGATCGCGGCGGCCGACGAGGTCTCCGTGACGGATCTCTCGGACGAGATCGTGCTGCACCCCCTCGACGACCCGCTCGGCTGGGAGGCGCTCCCGGGACGACCCGCGATCGAACGCCCGGCGACCACGGCGGACGCGATCGAGCTGGTGGCGGCCGGGGTGGGCGTACTGGTGGCCCCGCAGTCCCTGGCCCGGCTGCACCACCGCCGGGACCTCACCTATCGGACCGTGGTCGACGCGCCGCAGTCCTCCGTCGCCCTGGCCTGGCCCGAGGAGGCCACCACCGACCTGGTGGAGGACTTCATCGGCATCGTCCGGGGCCGCACGGTGAACAGCACCCGGGGCCGCCGCCGCGAGGACGAGAAGCCCGCGAAGCCCGGCGGGGCCGGGCGTGGCGGATCCGGAACCAAGTCCGGATCCGGGTCCGGGTCCGGTCAGCGGCGGTCCGCCACCGGCGGCGGCCGTACGGGATCGGGCTCCGCCTCCCGCACCGGCCGCGCCGCTTCCGGCGGCCGCTCGGGCGGCGGCTCGGGTCGCGGCTCCGGCGGCACCCGGGGCCGCAAGCCGGGACGCGGCGGCCGCTGACCCCGGGGCGGGGCGCCCCTTCCGACACGCGGTGGTGACCTTCCGTAGTCGGCAGGAAGCGCGCCGTGCGCCTGGTGAACGTACTGAGGGGCTGACGCGGGAGAGCCCCACCCGTTTGGCCGACGATCTACAGTCTCCGAGCCATAACTGCATACAACGGCGAGTCGTCAGAAGGCTTCGCCTCGCCCACTTTGGCGTAGCTCCACCGCTCATACATGGCCTGGACCCGGGGGCGTTGGATCTCTACCGTGAGTGCAACCAAGTCGGCCGTTACTTCTTCGAGCAGGGCGTCATGGATTCGCTTCGCACGGCCCGTGCCGCGCCAGTTCGGAACGACCATGAGTTCCGACAGCGCGAAGACGGATCCTCTGAGGTCACGGGGGCGCAGGTGCCCCTTCCACCAGCCACCCGGTTTGAACATGGAGCCGTACGTATAGCCGACGGGTTCACCGTTCTCCCAGCCCGAAACGCATACCCAGTCTTCCCGTGCAGACCAGCGGTCGAAGAAGTGGGAGAAGCGCTCGCGCGAGTGGAACTCGTCGGAGGTATCGGCGTATGCCTCGTCATGGATGTCCAGTAGCAGGGAGCGTAGGCCCCTTGCGTCCGCGTGTGTATGGCGCCTCAGATCCATTCAGCAGACTCCTCAATCCATTCGACAACTTCGGATACGTTCGAAGCCGACGCCACGAGAACCTTTCGCGTGGCAGCCAGAGTACGGATCACGCGCCCCGAATCGGCAGCCAGCGGAAGCGTCGAATACGCCTTTCGGCTTGTCGCCCCAGCCAGCTCAAGATCACCTTGCTTAGCCTGAGCGAGGGATAGATGCGCCGTATACAAGGCTCGATTGCGAATCTTCCCTTCCGGAATGGACGCAAGCGCGCGATGAAGACAGTACTCGGCCTTCGCGTGCTCCCCGAGAGCCACCCAGACAAACGCAGACAGGGCATCGAACTCGCTACTGTCGTAGAACCTTATCCACTCGGGCCGACCTCGGTCAGAGGCTCGCGCATAGGCGTTTTCAGCATCATTCAGGGCTCTCAGCGCTTCGGAACGCCGCGATGGCAAGCGGGCCAGTCCGTTGGCGTTGCGCAAATGCCCGAGGGAGGAGTAGAGCGAATCTCGCCGTGCGACAGAGGAGCGCTTCATAACCTCTGCGACCGCTACGGCTTCAGGATGATTCTCCCGCACGCTGGACGTCAGGAAAATATGGTTCCAGACGTGAAACATTGCGTCGCCGTCCCGAGAAAGGCCGGCAAAGGTCAGGGCCCTGTCGAGGTGCGCACGCGCCCGCCGTGGCGCCTTGGCATCGAGCGCGGCGAACGCGGCGGAGCTGAGGACCTCCGCGACAAGCCGCTGAAGCAGGCCCTGCACCCGGGCTGAGGTAGTAGAAATCGCCAGAGCGGATTGGATTCGCGAAGCCAGTTCGACCGCCAGGCCCTCCGTCTTCTTAGAGTCCCGCCCTGCGTCGTCATCCCGAAGGATGGCCACGTAATCCTGATGGAAGCGCCGCACATCGCTGGTGCCGAGCCGCCCAAGGGGGTCAGGGTCCGAGATTCCGACAACGAGAGCTGCCCCACCTGCGGCATTGAGGATTGTGCGACGACGCATGGGGCCATCCTCCGGGGGTAATGGGCGCTTAGTGCGCGGCACGAACCCTAGATCCACAGCACTCGCGCAGAGAGCCCTCTCCAGACCGATCCTGATTCGCTCCTGCGGCCATCTGGATGCGCCGCGCAGCCATCGACGTACATCTGCGTCGGTGACGTTGCCCTGTTTCCCTGTGAGAACGCCGATCTCAACATTGACGAGACAGGCTAACTCTCTCTGCTTGAGCCGGAGTTCCTCGATGCGGGCGGCGAGCTTCCGGTTCGGCTGCGGCATGCCTTCACGGTAGCTCTGAGCGACGGCCAAGACACCACCGAAGGTAAAATTCACCGGTGTCACGTGCGGACGCTCCCCGCCGTTTCACCTGTCCCGGGGGCCAGGGCGGTCGTTGACTGGGCATTGAAAGAACCCCGGGACCGTGCGTGCGCTCGGTCCCGGGGTGTGGTCATTAACCCTCGTGAAGGTTGACGACAGTGCCCAACGCTAAAAGCGGACCGCCCACAAGTCCTCATGGCGGAGACGACACGAGTAGCCGCGATTGGCCTGTGCCCATGGCGCTTGTGTGGCCGCCGTGTGAGTGCGGGAGTCCCCGGTGTCCCGACGCCGTCCCGGCGGACCAAGGCGCCGACGCGGACGCGGACGACCGTTCGTTCAGTCCGACCATGGCGCGTCTTCGCCCGCAGGTGTCGAGCGCCAACCGCCGTGCTGGGGGTGTGCTGTGAACCCGACCGAACAGTGCCGGGAGTGCCTACGGCTTCGCGCCCTGCTGGAAGAAGCGCGGCGGGCGGGGGATCTGTCGCTGGCCGTGGACTGTCGCGTATTGCTGCGGCGTCATCCGTCGCACGACGGCGTGCCCGTGGCCGCTGCCGGGCCGGACGCGTGAGCGGGGCGTCGCGGTTTCGGGAGTGGACTTTGGATGCCGTCGCGTCTGAGGGCGTGACGCTCAGGGTCGAGTGTGTCTCGGGGTCTCCCCGGTGCGGACAGGAACCGCCGGAACCCGGCAACGCACGGCCCGTCGACGCGGAGTACGCCGAGGTCTGGATGGCGTTCCATCTCAGTGTGACCGGGCACCGGCGGTTCTCCCGGGTCGTGTGCGACACCGTCCAGTGGAACCCCCCGCCCGGCACCCTCCCCGACTCCCGTCAGGGCGTAACACCGTGAACACGTCTGCCGGGTTCCGGGTGGAGATCACTGTCGAAGGGCCCGTCTACGGAACCCTCCACACCGCCCGCGTCACCCTCGGCACGTTCGAAACCCCCTACCCCGGGCGGGCCCTGCGATGGACCTCCGTACAAGCCCACCGGATCGCCGACCGCCTCGACCCCGCCCCGGACACCCCCTGGGCCACCGGCTCACTGCGACACCTGCCCGCATACGCCTACGACACGGGCGACGCCCCCACCCAACTCCGCCACTGGGCCACCCCCGAACTCATCGGCACCGCCCACCACCGATTACGCCACGGCCACCCGGTCACCCTCACCGCCACCGACCACACCGGCCGCTACACCGCCACCATCACACCCCCACCGCACCGAAACGCCCCGACCCAACCCACCGGGGCATCCCCGAGGTAACCCCCCATGACCCGCGAAGCGCTCCTCACCACCCCCCAGCCCTTCACCCCACCCTGCGCCTACTGCGGACACCCAACCGGAGCC